>JASHOO010000734.1 GCA_030041035.1 Bryobacteraceae bacterium
GAAGTTCCGCCTAAGGTCAGCGGCATATCGTTTGTACACGATTCCGCTATGTCCCCGCGGCGCCATTTGCCCGAGACTATGGGAGCGGGGGTGGCGTTCCTGGACTACGACAACGATGGCTGGATGGACCTGTATCTGGTCAACGCTGGCCCATGTGATTTCTATACTCCGGCAAAACCCGTGCGTAATGCGCTCTACAGGAACAATCGGGATGGAACGTTCACCGACGTGACGGAAAAGGCGGGAGTGAGCGGTCACACGTTCGGCATGGGCGTTGCTGTAGGCGATTTTGACAACGATGGCTGGCCTGATCTGTTCATAACCTCCTACGGGAAGTGCATTCTCTATCAAAACAACCGCGACGGTACGTTTCGCGATGTGACCGAGCGAGCCGGAGTGGCCACGCCCGGCTGGACCACGAGCGCCGTTTGGTTCGACTACGACAATGACGGCCGGCTGGACCTGTTTGTGTGCAGTTTCGTGGACTACTCGGTGAATCATCGGGTCGGCTGCGGCAACAACGCGCTGGGCAAATATTACTACTGCATTCCCAAAGTGTTCACTCCCACCGTGAGCTTTCTGTATCACAACAACGGTGACGGCACATTTACAGAGGTGGCGAAGGATTGCGTGATCGGCAAGACACCCGGCAAGGGGCTGGGCGTGGTGGCGACTGACATCAATAACGATGGCCGCATGGACCTGTTTGTTGCCAATGACACCGTCCAGGATTTCCTGTATGTCAATCGCGGACCGCGGCCCGACGGCAAATGGAAGTGGGATGAGATCGGCCTGGATGCCGGCGTAGCCTTCAGCCAGAACGGTAAGGCGCGCTCCGGAATGGGCGTGGATGCGGCCGACCTCGGCAACCGGGACTGGCAGGACTTGTTCGTCGCGAATGTTGACCAGGAGATGTTCTCGGTCTACCACAACAACAAGGATGAAACGTTCGATGATGTTGCGGCCTCTTTGGGCGTGGCCCAGGCCACGCGGCTCCTGAGCGGCTGGGGGCTCAAATACTTCGATTTCGATAATGACGGCAACGTCGATTTGATTCTCGCCAACGGCCATCCCGACGACATGATTGCCGAATATTCTCTGCAAGTCACCTGGAAGGAGCCCTTGCTGCTTTTCCGGCAGGACGACGCCGGCAAGCTGCGGAATGTGAGTT
Source organism: Bryobacteraceae bacterium (assembly GCA_030041035.1). Classification (GTDB taxonomy): domain Bacteria; phylum Acidobacteriota; class Terriglobia; order Bryobacterales; family Bryobacteraceae; genus QHXW01. Next base: position 1,172 of record JASHOO010000734.1, read on the forward strand.
CACAGGGAGGGAGCACCTTTCAGCGCGATTTCAACGCTCGCGGGCTGGCCGTCGGCGACTACAACAATGACGGCGCGCTCGATGTACTCATTTGTGTCAACGGCGATGCGCCCCTGCTGCTCCGTAACAACGCTGGCGCCGGCAATAATTGGCTGGGCCTGAAACTCGAAGGCGTAAACTGCAACCGGGATGCCATTGGTGCCCGGATTTACTGGACCACGGCGGGCAAGAGGCGGTGCCGTCTGAAGAACAGCGGCGGAAGCTACCTCTCGTCGCACGACCCGCGTGAAGTGCTCGGATTAGGCAGTGCCACAACTCTGGATGAGCTGGAGATTCACTGGCCCGCTCCCAGCAAGCAAGTCGACAGGTTTACGAAACTTCCCGTGAACCAGTATGTCCATCTCACGGAAGGAAAAGCCCTGGTTCGCGTGCCGGCGTGACCGGCTCGTCTGCGTAGGCAGTCTGAGGCTGGGATGCGCTCGAAGCTTGCGTGCTTCCGCGGCGGCGATGGTATGTAGTGGCGCCTGGCCTCTCAGGCATTGGACAAATCTAGCGGAGCTTGTAACCGGGCGGCAAACACACGCCAAGCCCTTCGCGAAGCACTGTTGGGCACGGTCGGTCCGCTACTTGTTTCAATACCGGCGGCGCCGCATACTGTAGATTCTATGCCATTGCTGTCGCACCGAACCTATATCTTCCTGTTCGCTTTCACGATCCTGCCGGTTCGGGCGCTGGGTCAGGCGCAGCAGGCGAATGGCGGGGAGTCGAGATCGTGTCCTGCCACAAATCCTTTCGAGCGCGCATTGAAGGTTTCCCTGCTAACCGCCATTCAGGAGCGCAGATACCTCGGAGAATGGAAACCGGTCTACAACGGGCCGCCTTCAGCGGCGGGTGCGTATTCCTGGGAAGACCTCAATTTCAGCATCTACAACGTGAACGACCACCTGGCGGATGCTGCGGAACAGCTTCTCAACAATCCCTGCGGGAAATGGCTGCTGAACCTTGTCGGAAGCGGCCAGTCCAGCCAAGAACGGCGGACGAACCGCGTGGCAGCGGCGGCGGCGAGCCCTGCCGGGAGCGGTCAGGCCTCGGAGGTCTTTTTGTTCGCGGATTTGACGGGGAACGGCATTCCCGATGTGGTCTATCCGGGCACGAACGGCATTTGGGTGGGCGTGCTTAACGCTCAGGGGTCGGTGCTGACCGCGAATCAGTATCCGACGGGCTTTACGGCCGACCCATTTCTGTCCACGATTGTCGCCGCCGATTTCAACGGGGATGGCAAACTCGATCTGGCGGTGAGCGATCCAGGAAATCCTGGCTCGGATAACGGAGGTGTGGCCATTCTGCTCGGCAACGGAGATGGGACGTTTCAGGCGGCGAAGTACTTCCCGGCGGGGCAGAATCCATCGGCGCTGGCAGCGGCGGATTTCAACGGCGACGGCAAGGTCGACCTAGCCGCCGGCAGCAGCGTGGGAGGCACCATCGCCGTCCTGCCCGGCAATGGCGATGGCACATTTGGCGCGCCGGCTTCGTATGGCAACGGCGGCGATTCGCAGGCAATACCGGTGTCCATCTTGGCCATCGATCTGAACGGCGATGGCCGTCCGGACCTGGCCGTCGCCAACCAGGGATTTGTTACCGTGCCCACCAGCAGCATCTCAACGCTGCTCAACACGGGCAGCGGATTCCAACCGAAGTTCAACGCGCCGCTTCCGCTTGCGCTGATTCCGAATTTTTTGGCGTATTCCGATTTGAACAACGACGGAAAGACGGACCTCATTGCGATCTCACCATCGGCGAGCGCGGTAGTCACTCTGTTCGGGAATGGCGATGGGACGTTTGAGGCGCCGGCATACTACGCGGCGGGAAACTCCGCCGGGACGGGCGCGATCTTTCCGCTGAGCGATGGCAGCTCACTGCTGGCCACCCCCGACGTTGTTTATGGCGCCACCTGGTTCACGTCGATATCGCCTCAGGGGGTCCTGGGGGCGCCCATTCTAAACATGGTGGGCGGCGCGCCGACGGGTCTGGCAGTGGCGGATCTGAATGGCGATGGAACGTCGGACGCGGTTGTCACAGGCGGATTGAGCGATGTTTCAGTGCTGCTGGGTCAAAGCAACGGTCTTTTTCAGGCGCCCGTGGGCTACTCGCTCGCGCAGCCCTCGCCCATGCCGCAGGCGGTGGCGATCGGAGATCTGAATAATGATGGCAAACCGGATGTTGTCGTCGCCAGCGCCGGGCAGCCCGGCAGTTCTGGAATGGTGAGTGTGTTGCTCGGCAACGGAGACGGCACGCTCCAGGCGCCTCAAAACACCACGGTGAACGCGGGCGCGCAGAGCATCGCGCTGGCCGATTTCAACGGCGATGGAAAGCTGGATGCGGTTGTGGCGGCCTTCGGCAACCAAGCGAACGGCGGAGGTTCGGACGCGGGCGGAATCGTAGTATTGCTGGGCGGCGGCAATGGAACCTTAACCGCGCAGCCGCCGTTGACGGTGAGCGGACTGTATGCGACGGCTGTGACGGCGGCGGATTTGAACGGTGATGGCATTCCGGATCTGGCCGCGGTAATGATCAGCACCCCGAACCAAGGCAAGAGCACACTGGCCGTTTTTTTGGGCAAAGGCGACGGCACGTTTCAGTCGCCGCGAACGTTTCCGCTGAAGGGCGCGAACAGTTCGCTGTCCGGCGTCATCAGTAATCTCGGCGGAATTGTGGTGGGCGACTGGAACGGCGATGGGAAACCCGATATCGCGGCGGTGAGCCAGGCCGACAACACCAGCATCGATGTGCTGCTGGGCGACGGCACGGGAAACTTCACCGAGGTTTCGACGCTGCCGGCGACGGAAGACACGCCGGTTTATCTCGCCACCGCCGATGTGAATCGGGATGGCAAGGCGGACCTGATCGTGGCGCATTGCTGCTCTCAGAACGACGCCACGTATCTGCTGGGCAATGGCAACGGCACATTCCAGGCGGAGCAGCAGTTGCTGACCGGGAACTCGCCAGCGGCCGTGGGGCTGATTACGACCAGCACCTACACCACGGTTGTCTCTGCGGATAATCAGGCTGCCGCGCTGACCGCGGTTTCGATCCCAGCCGCGCAGGCCGGCAGCAGCGCGCCGCTGAGCCAACTCGGCTCGGCGGCGGGGGGAGTGGCAGCGCTCGCGCCGGGGTCGCTGGCAATGGCGACCGGCACTGATCTGGCCAACGCGCAGGCGATAGCCTCGGGCCTTCCCTGGCCGGCGTCGCTGGGAGGAAGTTCGATAAGTGTCCAGGATTCCGCCGGCGCGACGACGCCCGCACCGCTGGGCTTCGTCTCGCCCGGCCAGGTGGATTTCCAGATTCCCGACAGCGTCGCGACGGGCGCGGCCACGGTGCTAGTAACCTCCGGGGATGGGACGGCGTCTTCGGCGAGCGTGACGCTGACCTCGCTGGCGCCGGCTTTATTCACGCTGAACTCGGCGAGTCTGGCGGCCGGTGATGCATTCTGCGTTTCTTCGAGCGGTGCGCGTGCCGCGGAGTCCCTGTATCAGTTGGTGAATGATGCGGTTGAGGCGGCGCCGCTGAATCTGGCCGCGTGCGCGCAGACGATACTACAGCTTTATGCGACGGGTCTCGACAAAGCCACGGCGAACGGCGTTCAGGTAACCATTGGCGGCGTGAAGGCCGCGGTTCAGTCCGTCGGGCCGCAGGGAAGCGTGCCGGGGGTCGATCAAATCAGCTTCGCAATTCCGGCTACGCTGGCCGGTAAGGGGAGCGTCAGCGTCTCGGTCAGCGCCGGGGGCCTAACCTCGAACACGGTAAACGTCACGATCCACTAAGCGGCTCCTTCGCGTTGTTACGCGGCCTAGCTGCCTTCCGTGTAGAAGCTAAGGCAAAATTTCGGACGATGGAACGCGGGGAGACTGGTTCGGCGTCTGTCGCACTATACTGTGTAAACGGGAGTAAGAACTCACGCGAGTGCCATCCGCAGCAGCTTCTGCCGCCGTGCCGATTTGGAGGTTTTTCACCATGTTGGGAATCTCAACGCGTCGCCTTATCTATGCCGGCGCCGTGTTCAGCTTTATCATGGCGGCGCTGCCTGCCCAGGCGCAGTGTTCAGCCAGCTCTTACTCCGTCGCTCTTCCGCATATCGCCTACGGCGGCGGCTGGCAAACCACTCTGCTGATCCGCAATACGAGCTCGAGTTCGGCGAATGTGACGGTTTGCTATTACGACGATAACGGCGATCCTCTGTCGGTGCCCTTCAACGGCACGGGAACGACGTCCAGCACCGTTGCGGTGGCCCCCGACAGCCAGGCGGAGATCACCCCGGATTTTTCCGGTGCCGCCACCGTCGCCGGCTGGGCCGGATTCGCAGGCGGACTTCCCTCCGGGGTTTCCGCACAGGCCGTGTTCATCTCCCAATTCCCGTCGGCTCCTCCGCTGTGCCTCGTTCCGGTCCCGGATCAGAGCTCCTCAACCAGCACCTCCCAGGCGGTGGCCCCCATTGTGACCGGCACGGGCAGCTCGCTTTCCATGCCCTTTGACAATACGAATGGCAACGTCTCCGGCTATGCATTCGCCAACACCAGCAACACTCCGGTCGCGCCCACGCTAACCTTCTTTAGTGAGAGCGGTACCGAGCTTGCGACTTATTCCATCCCTCAGCTGGCCGCCTTCGGCCACACC
>JASHOO010000085.1 GCA_030041035.1 Bryobacteraceae bacterium
ATCGCGCGGTAGCCGAAATCGACGATCTTCTCGGGATGATCGAGGGCCCAGGCGGCGTCTATGCTGCTGTCCTGGTGCCCGGTATCGGTCGAAGCGGTGGCGTAGCCGTGGCTCACAGCGGCTGCCATGGAGGCATAGTTGATGGAGCCCGCGAAGCCGCCATTGCCCGCACCTTGGAATTTTCCATTCCAGGCGGAAGCCGGCATCCAGACTTCGAACTGGATATTCGAGTCGCCCGACGGTTTGATGGAGCCGGCCACACGGCAGAAGGCGGGCAGGTTGGGAATCGGTTTACCGCCGGGCGGAGTGAAGCTGCCCGCAGGTACTGAGGCGGTGGTGATGGTTAAGCCCGCCCGAGAAAGGTGGGCGACGTCTTCACACGTTCCGGCGTTCGCTGGGCTACATGCGATCGCTAAGAAAAGGGCTGCGCTAGCCATGCGGATCATGTGTCAGATTTCACCAAGGTTCGCGAGAAAACACAACGTCCGCCGGCGCAAGCATGAATCAGCCGAGCTTATACGGCGCACGATATTCGTATTGCAGAAACTCGTTGGCTTGCGGGTTGTTGGTGAAGCGCTCGACTTCGCCGTCCCAGGTGAGATGGCTGCCGGTTTTGTGGGCGATGTTGCCGATGAGCGAGGGCACGGTCGAGAGATGGCCGGTGAGCACGTCGGCGTTGCACTTGCCGCGGCTCTTGATGCAATCGAGGAAATTGCGGGCGTGGGAGGTGGTGTCGTAGTTGTGAGGGCCCTGCACGGTTTTGGGCTCGATGTCGGTCTTCAAAGATTTGGAGACCAGCTCGCCGCCGGCACGATTCAACGGATTGCCGTAGCCTTTGCCCAGATCGTAGCCTTCATCGGCGCCGGCCACCTTCTCCGGCACAACTTCCCAATTCTCGTAGCTGATGTACAGGGTGCCTTTGGTGCCACGCAACTCCATCTCCGAGTTCTTGGCATTGGGGGGTGCGGCGTTGGCGTTGTACTGCTCGAAGACGACCAGCGTAGGGCCGCCAAACTCCCACAGGACTTCGAGCGTATCGGGGATCTCTCGATTATCGTGAATACCGGCGTATTTGCCGCCGATGGCGGTTACGCTGCGCGGAGAATCCTGGCCGAGGCACCAGCGGATGACATCGATATAGTGCACGCCGAAGTTGGTGAGCTGTCCGCCGGAGTAATTGTAGAACCAGCGGAAGTTGTAGTACTCGCGGTTGGAATTGTACGGCACCTTGGGCGCGGGGCCGAGCCACTGATCCCACTCCCAGTCGCTCGGAGCGGGTGAATCCGCGCCCGGGCCGAGGCCGTTCGGCCACTCGTTGTGAATATGAAAACAGCGGGCGACGGTCACGTGACCGATACCGCCGGCGCGAACAAATTCCGCGGCTTCTTTGTAGGTTTTCCAGGAGCGGCGGTTGGTGCCGACCTGCGTGACGCGCCTGGTGCGGTCGGCAGTCTCGACCATTTTGCGGCCTTCGACGACGGTGAGGCTGAGCGGCTTCTCGACGTACACGTCTTTGCCCGCGTTGCAGGCATCGATGAACATGAGGGCGTGCCAGTGATCGGGCGTGGCGATGACCACGGCGTCGACATCCTTATTTTCGAGGAGCTGTTTGTACTCTTTATATTTCTGCGGAGTGGCGCGGGACTTCTTTACGGCGAAGTCCATATAATCGTCGCGAAGATCGCAGACGGCGACGGTCTGGCAATCTCCGTGTTCGAGGAAGGCATCGTGGACCTGATCGCCGCGGTTGCCCAGGCCGATGTAGCCCAAGCCGATGCGGTCGTTCGCGCCGAGGATGCGCGAATAGCCGAGGGCTGTGGCAAGGCCGGCGGTTCGCGCGAAATCTCTGCGGGTGAGATCGTTCATGGAAGGCCTCCAGGCGAGGCGAGCCTCGCCACTACACGGTATCAGACTTTGGTCAGAGGAGGATGAGACCGCGCCGCATCCCGATAGCGACGGCTTCCGCGCGGCTGGATACATGCAGCTTCGTGAAGATGGAGGTGATGTGAAACTTCACGGTGTGTTCGGAGATGCCCAGTTTCCAGGCGATGTTCTTGTTGGCCAGGCCTTCGGCGAGCAGGCGCAGCACCTCGATTTCGCGCGGCGTGAGAGAAGCGTCCGGAGTGACGGGCGGGCGCTGGAGGGAATCTGCGATTTCGAGTGAAGGCAGGAAGTCGGGATGCAGCACGACCAGGCCTTCCGACGCGGCTTGAATGGCGGCCACGATCTCGTGCGGCGCGGCATCCAGCGGCAGCACCGCGCGCAGCCCGGAATGGAGTGAGTTGACGAGCCCCGCGGCATGGTCGCGATCGGTAAGCAGGACGAACAAGGGTCCGGACGCGAGAAGCGGATCGATTACTTCGTCGGCGGCGTTGCGGTGCTCCAGAAGTACCACGTCGGGTTGCAACTCGTGGATGCGCTCCGCAAGTGCAGCCGGGTCCGCGCTGCCGGCGAGCTGGAGCGGCGGGGATTGCGTGATGACCGCCTCCAGACCCGCCCGCACTACCGCCGTTTCCGCCGCCACCAGGACGCGCACTACCCCACGTCCGCTCCCACCGGTTGCGGCTCGAATTCGACCTCGCACACAGTCGGTGTGCCGCCGCTCAGAACGTCGAGCAGTACGCGGCTGCCCGCGGCTTCGAGCGACAAAGCCAGATCGAAGGGCGCTTCGAATGCCTTGCCGGCGGCGCCGGTGAGAACGTCGCCGACGTGCAGCCCGGCCCGATGCGCGGGTCCGTCGCGCTCGACCTCGAGGACCAGAAGTCCGAACTTCGGCACGTTGACGGGCTGCACGGTGACGCCCAGTCGGCGCTGCGGCTTGCCACGCCGGGCCACAAAGCGCGCGACGATATTGCTCGGAATCGCCAGCCCCAGGCGGTTCACCACCATGGTATTGATGCCGACAACGCGGCCCTGCGCATCGGCGAGCGGACCGCCGGAGTTACCGGGTGCGAGCCGGACATCCGACTGAATCCAGCGGCGCGTTTCGCCCGCGTGGATAATGCCCACGGTCACGGTGCCGGGCTGGCCGTAGGGACTGCCGACGGCGAGCACCAGCTCGCCCACGCGGAGAGGATCGGAATCGGCGACCGTGGCGGCCGGCAGATCGTGGACGTTGATTTCGAGCAGCGCCAGATCGAGCTGCGGATCACGCGCCGCGAGCGTAGCGCGGAGACGTCGGCCATCGGCAAGCGTGATCTGTGCGCCGGAACCACGGGCGACGTGCGCGTTGGTAATGATAGCGCCCTCCGCGCTCCAGATCACTCCGGAACCGGCGCCGCGGCCGCGGCTGTCCACTTGCACCGTGAACTGCCGCACGCGATCGGCAATTTGCGGCAAGCCTGCGAAAGCGGCCATGTCAGCGCTCTCCTTTCGGACGCTCGCCCACGGTGATTTCAATCTCTTTATTCTCGCCGCCGCGAACCAGGGTTGCCTTCAACCGTCGGCCCACGCTCGCCGGACCGAGATTTGCATGAACGTCGTCGGTATCAGTCACCGGTGAGCCGTTCAAATGAAGCAGCACATCTCCGATGAGCACACCCGCCTGGCCTGCGGGACCGTCCGGCTGCACGTCGATTACGATGACGCCGCTTCGCCCGTCGGGCAGACGCACCGGATGCATGCCGAGTCCCAGATAGCCGCGCGCCACGCGGCCTTTTTCCAGCAGATCCTGCACGACGCGATTCACGGTAGAGATGGGAATCGCCACCGGCATCACGCGCGAAAGTCCGGAAGTGTTGATGCCCAGTACACGGCCTTCGACATCCACCAGCGGCCCGCCTGAGAAACCCGGATAGAGGGCGACGTCGAGGCGCACGAGCTGATCGACGTGGCCGGAGCGCCAGGTTCTCCAGGCCCCGCTAACACCGCTGATCACGCCGAGGCTGGCATTGACGCCGCGCTCACTCGATCGGCCGAGGGCGATGACCACGTGGCCGGGTTTGAGGCCGGCGCCGTCGCCCAACTCGGCTGCACCCGCATCCGTTGCGTCCAATTTGAGGACCGCCAGATCCGTGCCGGCGTCCCTTCCCGCGAGCGTGGCGGCCACGTTGCGGCCATCGGGCAGCGTGACGGTGATTTCCTCTTCGCGTTTCAGCGCATGTTCGGCAGTGACCACGATGTTCGGCCTCCACAAAACACCGCTGGAGGGCATGTGCTGGCGGCCATGAACCGCAACCACCGCGCGCCCGGCGCGCTCCACTGCCGCGGCCAGATCATTTGACAAAGCAGATAACGTACTCATGTCTTCAGCGTGACTCAAGCGGGCGTTTTCGGAAACTCCACAAACGGGCAGGGAGAGACCTGGAAGATCGGGCAGGGACGGCGGGACGCATTCCACAGCCGTCCTCTTTAGTGAGGTTGAAGGCGCCGTCCTATTCGACTTCGAAGTCGGTCGAGCGGGGTGCGGTCGAGCGTCCGGCGGAATCCACTGCCTGCAACTCGACGCGATAAGACCCGGCGACGAGCGTATTCACCGGCAACTTGAGTCCGATGGGAACCACCGCGTTGTCCGGACGGATGGTGTTCACCTTGATCATCCCGCTATCTTGCGCCGTCTGGCCGCTCTTGCGATTCACGATTTTGAGCTCAATGCCGACGTCCGGCGGCTTCGCTCCCAGGAGCGCCGGCGCGTAGATTTCCAGGTAAACCACGCCGGTGTCGGTGGTCTTGAACCGGTTCGAACCGGTGGGAGTAATCTGCACGCCTTGCGTGACCAGCGGCGTGTGCCCTTCCACCAATTCGGCATCAAGCCCGGCATCCAGATCGTTCAGGCGGTGCAGCTCTTTGCTGAGCGCCACTGAGCTGAGGGTGAATTGCTTGCCGTCGTACGGATCCACGGTTACGGGCGTTTCCAGCTTTCCGAAACTCTCTCCGCCCGAGCTGAACGCGACCTTCAGCGTGTACTGGCCGGAAGCCACCTCGAATTCGTCCTCATAATGGAACAGCGGCCTCTCTTTGAAGGCCTCGAGCTCCTTTTTGTTTTCCAGATCGACTTTCACCGCGTCGCTGAATTTGGCGCCCACGCTGCCGTCCGGCCGGTACGCAATTCCCAGGACATTCACCGTCCCGTGAAATTTCCCTTTCACTTTGTCGAAATGAACGGCACTCGTCGGAAGCTCAATCGCCACATTCAACCGCGCCGTGTTGGGTGATGTGTAAAAATACGGAACCTGCATGGAGGCCGTAATGTTTCCCGCCGCCGTCCCAGCCACGCGATTCTCCAGATCCTTCTCACTGGGATCTCCGGCCAGCAAATCGACTGGTTTCACGTTGCAATAACCGCTGCGCGAGCGGACGACGGTATCGCCTCGCTCCACCTTCACGCGGATGGTGTGACAGCTTCCTTCGGGCGTCTCGGTTGGTGCGTATCCGAGGATGTAGTATTCGTTCTGCTCCTTGCCGATCTTCTCCATCCCTCCCAGCAGGTCGTTGGTGTTGGCGATCACGAATCCGCCCGTGCCCGCCGCCAACGCGTACATGATTTCCTGATTGGTCGTGACGTCAGTCGGAAATGGCGGAACAATCTGCCGCGCCGCAATGTACGGATTGGTGATGTAGGGTTGGCCGGGAACCGTGGAACCGCCGCCGGTTGTACCGCCGCCTGCACCTTTTCCACCACCCCCGCCGGTGCCGCCGCCCGTGCCGCCTTTGCCGCCACCGCCGCCCGTGCCACCACCAGTACCGCCGTGACCACCACCGCCACCCGTGCCACCGCCGCCGCCAGTGCCACCACCAGTGCCGCCTCCCGTGCCGCCACCGCCTCCGCCGCCCCCGCCGCCGTGCTGCGGAAGAAACGATGCGCCAAAGGAGCTGAAGCTGACGGGGAACACCCGAAGGGAAGCTGTCTGAAGCGGCAATGCGGGCGCCGCGTAACCGATCGGCGTGCCCGCCACCAGCCCGCGCACATCAATGGGATAAATCGCCACGTTCCACCGGTTGCAGGCGTCGATGGTCGCGGTCAGCTCGGAACGTACTTCTTCCGTCAGCGGAAAGCCGGACGTCAACATCACCAGGATTTTGCGTCCCGGAACGGAGCCGAGACTCTTGGCCATGCTGCGCAGTGCGAGCATCACGCTGCGCGCGCCAAAATCGGCTTCGGCGCTGCTCAGCGTCGGCATACCGAGCGAAGCTACCTGCACCGGCTGCGCGTTGGGCGAAACATCCGCCATCTTGACTCCGCTCACCACCTGCTTCAACCGGTCGGCATCGGAAGTGAAGTTCTGCGCGATATGCACACTCCCGCCGAAATTCACGATGGCGATCAGCCGGTTCGGTCCCGCATTCGAGTCGATAAACTTCGCCGCCGCCTGCCGCGCCTGGATCTGGTCTGCGGACGACATCGTCGAGTTGTCGAAAAACAGCACCAGGTAGTGCTTCTGATTGTTGTTCGGCGAAGCGGGATCGGCCTCGAAAGAAAAACTCTTGAGGGCCTGCTCCTTACCGTCTTCCCACACCCTGAAGTCTTTCTGCGTCAGGTCGCGGATATACCCGCCTTTCTTGTCGGTGACCACCGTGTCCACCAGAACCAGCCGGGTTTCGGTGCGGATCACGGGGCCGGACTCAGCCGGAGCCTGGGCAATGGCCCGTGGAGCGCTCGTTACCGCGCCCGCCAAACACAGCATTCGAACGAACAGCATCACTCGGCGGAATGACATAAACCTTCCCCTCTACTGAATCTCGACAGAGCCATTTTTCGCGGCCATCAACTGCCCTTGAGCGTCGCGCACCACCAGCCGGACCACGTACGCTCCCGGTTTGACGTCAAAACTCGACCTCACCGTCAAACCGGCCCCCAGTCTTTTTTCCAGCGTCTCATCTTTCAGGCGCATCTCCAGGTGTTTTTCATTGCCTGTCACATAGTTGCCGTTGCGGTCAAACAGCGCCGAGATCACCGTGAGATCATCCCGGTTCCGCCCTTCCACTTTTCGAAAAGGAAGGCGCCTTACGTCCACCCTGGCCAGTACGGCGATATGCGCGCTGTCTTCGCTGGCCTTGAAATACTGCGTGTGC
>JASHOO010000735.1 GCA_030041035.1 Bryobacteraceae bacterium
GATGGCGAATCGCACCTGAAGCCCTGTGCCGAGGCGCTACTCACCGAACAAGCTGCCGAAAACATCCTCGACCACGGCCTGATGCCGCTTCTTTCCATCAAAGGCAGTGACGCCATCCGCCTGGTTCGTTTTCAATCCATCACCGAGCCTCCACGCGCGCTCTCCGGCCGGTGGAGCTAGGAGGTCGTTCCAGGCACCGCAAAATCCCCGTCTCTGCGCAGCAAGGCTTAGTCGGCCGTCTCTTCCGGCTCGATCCGGCTCCCACCGGCGAGATTCACCTGAACGACGCCATCGTTCACACGAGTCGGAAAGGTCGCAATGCAATTGGGACTTGAGGCTTGCACCGGAGCCCCGCTTTCCAGATCGAATTTCCAGCCGTGTAGGGGGCACACGACATGTAGGCCGGAAACGATGCCGTCGCACAACGGTCCGCCTTGGTGCGGGCACTGGTTTTCCACGGCGACGAAACGATCGCCCAGATTGAACAACGCAATCTCGACTCCCCCAAGTTTCACGGGACGACCCTCACGCAGCGGGAGATTCTCGACTTTCGTGATCTTGATCCACTCGTTTGCGGGCGTCATGTCAATATGTTCTCCATTGGCTCGATTTGCACAAATTGCGTGGGATGGACGGGCGCTTCCCTTTCCAGCCACGCGTCTCTGGCCAACGCTTTCGATCTTTTCAAGCGGTCCAGCAGTTTTTCCTTCTCGGTGCTCACCGCATACACCGTATCTTTCCGAACCTTTTCAATGCCCACTCGCTCAACAAAATCGTAGGTCCGTTCCAGATAATTGGCATTTTCACGGTAATACTGGAAGAACAGTAGAGCTGCTTGCAGCGCCTCTTCCGTGGTTACGACCGTGATCAGCAGATCGGCTCGGCGGACCTTTTTTCCGGCCGCACCACCCACTACTACCTGCCAGCTTCCCTCTTGGCCCACCAGGCCGATGTCTTTCACGGTGGCCTCGGCGCAGTTGCGTGGACAACCGACGGCACCCATCTTCACCTTGTGCGGTGTGTAGAGGTTTTCGAGACGGCGTTCCAGTTCGATACCCGCGCTGGTTGAATCCTGGACGCCGAACCGGCAGAAATCGCTGCCCACACAAGTCTTGACCATGCGGACACCCTTGGTGTACGCTTGCCCGGAGGGCATTCCCAAGTCCGCCCAAATCTTCGGTAGATCCGCTTTGTTGACTCCCAAGAGATCGATCCGTTGACTGCCCGTGATCTTCAACATCGGAACGTTGTATCTCTCGGCTACATCGGCGATACGTCGCAGTTCACCAGGCGATGTGACGCCTCCGCGAATTCGCGGTACTACCGAAAACGTCCCATCTTTTTGAATGTTGGCGTGTACGCGATCGTTGATGAAGCGGGCGGAACGGTCCTCTTCATGGCCACCGCACCAGATCATGTCCAGTAAGTAGCTCACTGCCGGTTTGCAAACCTCGCAGCCCTTGCGGTTGCCGTAGACATTCAAAACCTCTTGGACCGATCGGAGCTTTTGGCTCAGCAGGATCTCGCGAAGTCGCTCGTAAGAAAACGGAAAGCAAGCGCATAAGGTTGTCTTGGAGTCTTCCTCGAATCTTGGTGCCACGGCCCGAAGCAATTGCTCGCACAAATTGGTACAGCTGCCGCAACCGGTCGAAGCCCGGGTGCATTCCTTGAGCTGAGCCAGCGTGTTCACGTTTCGCGCATGAATCGCATGGATGATTTGTTCTTTCGTTACCCCATGGCAGCCGCAGATGGTTTCGCTCGAGGGCATCTGGGCTACGTCGAGCCCCGCATCCTCAGCCGGTTCCGGAAACAGCAGGCGCTGCCGCTGCTTGCTCAGGTCTGCACCGGTGCGCACCCACTCCATGTAGCGATGACTCTCGGCGGTGTCTCCCACGAGAATCACGCCTTTCAATCTGCTGCCGGCGAGCACCAGCTTTTTATAAATCCCTACGGAGGAATCCTCATAGCGAACGGTTTCGGTTCGGACCTCCTGGCCGGCGGGCGCTTCACGAAAATCGCCTGCCGAGAAAACGTCCACCCCCATGATCTTGAGTCTGGATGCTTCCACCGTGCCCCGGTAGACCGGACCACGGTTGCCGGTTATGGTCGCGGCGAGCACCTTGCCCTGTTCCAATAGTGGCGCGATAAGGCCGTAACACGTTCCCTGATGCTCCACGCACTCACCCACCGCGAAGATGTCGGGGTTCGAGGTCTCCATGTGATCGTTCACAACGATGCCCCGGTTCACCGTCAGGCCCGCACGCCGCGCCAGCCCCACGTTTGGCCGGATACCTGCTGCAATCACGACAAAGTCTGCCGGTATCTGCTCCCCGTCATTGAACTCGACGCCTTCGACATGGCCATTGCCCAGGATTGCGGATGTGCTGCGGCCCAGCAGTACACGGATGCCCAGGCTCTCCATTTTGCGCGTGAGATAGGCTCCGCCGATTGCGTCGAGCTGCCTTTCCATCAGCGTGTCCATCAGATGGACCACGGTTACATCACAGCCCTGGACTTGCAGCCCGCGAGCCGCTTCCAAACCCAGCAGCCCGCCACCAATCACCACCGCTTTGGCGCCACGGCGCGAGCGTTCCAGCAGCCCTCGCGCGTCCTCTATATTGCGAAAGGTGAATACTCCCTCGCGATCCGCCCCGGTGATTCGAGGAATCAGAGGGGAACTGCCCGTTGCTAAAAGCAGTTTGTCGAACCCGGTTACGGTTCCATCGTCGGCGATGACGGCTTTCCGTTCAGCATCCACATCGACGACCCGCACACCCAACCGCAACGTGATCTGGTTCGCCTGATACCATTCCACCGGGTGGAGTGTGATCTCGTCCAGGGACTTTTCTCCCGCCAGTACACAGGAGAGCAGGATCCGGTTGTAATTCGTGTGGGTCTCGTCGCCGAATATTGTGATGCCGAACTTTGGCGCGTGATTGAGGATCTGCTCGACGCACGCGACTCCAGCCATGCCATTGCCGACGACAATCAACCGTTGCATAGAAACTGATCAGGCCGCGTTCTGCGGATCTGCGAAACACTCCCCATCACTTACGGGTGTGGGTGCCTGGGTTCGTAGAGGCAAAATTACCGACTGGGGCAAAACGGCTTACGAGACCGCTTGTTTCGAGCATAGAGAGAGCGCGCCGGCCAAGGCAAATTCAAAGACTTTATGGGGTTGAGAGGATACCTTTATGGATGTGATCCTGCTGATTTCATGAGAGTTAACTGGGCCTGAAGACGCCGCTTCCACCACCCGCACCGAGACGCCCCATCAGCCAAACCCAACCACCCCTCTATGGGAAAATGAAAAATCGGGCTGCGTCATGAAATATGGCGTGATCCTGTTGTGGTGCGCGACTCTTGCCTCAGGTGCTCTCGGTGCACCCGCGCGCCGGCTCAACCGTTACGAGTATGAATGTACCGCCCGCGACCTGCTGGGAGTGGATTTTCGTGCCGACGACGATTTTCCCGCGGACAATTTCAGCTACGGATTCGACAACAACGCCGCGACCCTCACCGTCACCCCGGCGCTGATGGCGAAGTATCTGGCCGCCGCAAAGAAAATTGCTCGCGCCGCGGTCGAGCTCGTCCCTCCACCGTCCACACCGGAACTGCAACGTCACTCGAATGCGTCCACTTCTTCCGACATTACCTGGCAGCGCAAGTTTACATGGGACGGCGATTACGATCTACATATTGCGATCGCGGGACGCAATGACCCTTTTGCACTGTATTTCGGCCTGGATGATGCCGAGCCGCAACGCCTTGACGTATCGGTGGATTTCGAAGACCGGCGTTATGCCGACCTTCGCGTGAACATAGGTACAGGTTCACACCGGCTGCATATTTTCGTGGTGCGCGATGATGATCGTGCGATCGAACAGGCATGGGCCTACCAGGCCGCAGTCGCAAAAAAGGCCGGCGCGGCGCCGCTTTCGAAGACCGAAATTCGAACCCGTCTGATGGCGGCCACGCTCCCCGATTTCAAGGGACGCACAGCGCCGCCTTATCCCGAGTACGTTGAAGCCCGTGGTCCATATGGACTTGTACCCCCTGCTCTCCCTTCGGGTTATGCACTGGTGTTCGCATGCCGGCATGCGCCGGGAGACCACACGCCCGAGTGCGTGCGGACGAATCTCGAAAAACTGGCGCGGCGCGCGTGGCGGCATCCCGTCACTCCGGCGGAGGTCAATAAACTGATGGCGTTGGTTGCGGCCGCCCAACCGGACGGTCCTAAATCTGAACAAGACAGACTGCGCATTCAAATGGAAACAGGCATCGAGGCCATT
>JASHOO010000086.1 GCA_030041035.1 Bryobacteraceae bacterium
ATCGTGGAGAAACTGGGATTCCAGAAGCTCAGGGTCGCCTATCAACGGGCGACACGTTGCCTCGACGGCGCTAAGCTTGACCGACATGAATACATCTTGACGAGCCCCCGCGCACTCCCCGAGCTTGACGTTTCTTGGGGCTGAAGCTGCCCGTAAAACCCGAAAACCCGGGGCCTTGCCGATCGAAAAGTGGCCAATCGATGTATACTGGACGCTACCGGGAAGCTCAAAATGGAAATCCCGGGTAAGGTGAGTGGATTGCCCGGCGAGCCTGCCCCGCCTCATGAGGCAAGACAAGGTTCCATCGCTGAGCTGGAAGAACTGATTGCTTTAGCCGCTCAGCATCAAAATAACAAGCAGTTCGACAAGGCCGAGGAAATTTATCGCAGGATTGTGACCATCGCGCCTAACTGGGCCGAGGCGCACTGTAATCTGGCTACCGCGCTTCACCGGCAGGGCAAGCTCGAGCCAGCGGTGGAATGTTACCGGTTAGCCCTGGTGCTCAAGCCGAACCTCGCCGAGATCCATTACAATCTCGCCAACGTTCTCGCGGAGCAAAATCAGCTACTGGAGGCTGTAGCTCACTACGAGACGGCCCTTGCGCTGAGACCGGACTATGCGGAAGCCCACAATAACCTGGGAGTCGCGCTCCGGAATCAGCAGCGGTGCGACGAAGCGCGCGCACACTACGAATGTGCGTTAGCTTTCAAGCCAGACTATGCCGAAGCTCACAATAACCTGGGTACCACTCTTCAGGCACAAGGGAAGTTTGAGGAAGCGGCCTCCCATTACGAAAGCGCTCTGGTGCTGAAACCGGACTTTGCCCTGGCGCACAACAACCTGGGTACGCTATTGAAGAATCAGGGGCAGCTTAACGCCGCGCTAGCGGAGTACGAAAAAGCACTTGCGCTCGCGCCAAACCACGCCGAGGCGCACTACAACCGGGCTGAAGTAGTCACCTTCCGCGAGGACGATGCCAGTTTTCAGGCGCTTGCATCGCTGGCCGCCGGCACCACCACGCCTCGAAAGGAGCGAGTGTACATTCATTTCGCACTGGCAAAAGCTCTCGATGACATCGGTGACCGTGCTCGTTCCTTTGAGCAGTTGCTCATCGGAAATGCCCTGAAACGCGAGGAACTCGGTTACGACGAAGGCCGCACGCACGCCGCCTTTCGCCTCATTCGCGACGTCTTTGACGCTGGAGTATTCCGCCGTTTTCCGGACGCGGGTGACCCCTCAACTGTTCCTATCTTTGTGCTCGGAATGCCGCGCTCCGGCAGCACATTGATTGAGCAGATACTGGCCAGTCACCCGAGCGTCCACGGCGCGGGTGAGTTAAGAAACCTGGATCTCATCGCCAATAGCGGTCCGGTTCTTTATCCCGAGTGTGCCTCCCAGCTCGATGCCGATGGGTTCCGCCGGCTGGGCGAAGCGTATCTGGCAAGCCTGCCCGCCATGCCCCAGGGTAAGAGCCGGATCACAGATAAGAGCCCGATGAATTTCTTACGAGTTGGATTGATACGGTTGATTTTGCCCAATGCCCGGGTGATTCACACGGTGCGTGATCCTATCGATACTTGTATCTCTTGCTTCTCGAAGCTTTTTACCGATGATAACATGCCGTTCAGTTATGATTTGGCTGAGTTAGGAAGATACTACCGTAGTTACAGCAAACTTATGACGCACTGGCAGAGTGTACTTCCGCCTGACTCCATGTTAGCGGTGTCCTATGAGGACGTCGTCGCGAATTTCGAAGAACAAGCCCGGCGGCTGGTGGATTATTGTCACTTGAACTGGGATGATCGCTGTCTGAGTTTTCATAAGACCCGCAGGCCGGTCACGACAGCCAGCGCGGTTCAAGTACGGCAGCCGTTATTTCAAAGCTCGGTTCATCGCTGGCATCGTTACAAAGATTACCTGGAGCCGCTGTTCGCCGAGCTGGATGCGAGCGGGCTTAGTTAGAGGAATTACGGGGCGGCCGAATTAAATCAGTAATTCGTTTGCCTTTGGTAGATAGTTCATCCCGGATGTTAGCGGGTACCGGTTTCTTCTACAACCTTCTGAAATGCTTGCTTAGCGCCAGTTTCTGGTGCTGGTAACTCGAACCGATTCCCTGCCCGTAGATCTTGTCCGGCACGTCCAGGAGCTGGTGATATTCCAGTGCGGCGACTACTTGCCCATCTTCGAGCAGGAACGGCACCTCGTGTGAGCGCACCTCCAGCACGGCGTGCGTGCCTTTGATGTCGTCCGCACCATATCCGAAGCCTGGGTCGAAGAAGCCGGCGTAATGAATCCGGAACTCGCCGACGGAAGGATCATAGGGTAGCATTTCAGCCGCATAGTCCGGGGGGATACGTACCTTTTCCTTTGAAGCCAGGATGTAGAACTCTCGTGGATCAAGAATCAGATTCTGTGTCTTCGTACGACAAATGGGCTCCCAGTAGTCCGCTATCTCATAGTGATTGATCTCGGCGAGGTCTATCAGCGGAGCATTCTTTCGCGCGCGGTAACCGATTAAGCCCGAGTCATCCTCGCCGCTGAGATCGACTGACAGCCAAAGGCTCCGGTCTTCGATCAGCGGCTTTGCTGCAGCTTCATCGTTCTTGTACACGAGTACTTCCTCGGTATGCAGCCTAGTCAAAACGGCGTTTGCCGGTTGTGGCTTGCCACGCCGCAGTCGAAGCTGATTTAATCTGTCGCCCTGCCGCACAACGATGCTGAATGTGCGCGGGACGATTTCGGTGTACAACCTGCCTTTGTAGCCGTCCGGGACTGTCTCAAAGTCTCCACCAAACTCTGTGATTAGCCTAGTAAATACATCGATTCTACCGGTGCTGCTCTTAGGGTTAGCTTTGCCTGAATAGCTGGCGGGTAACCTCAGTTCCTCCATCAGGGGCGCAATGTAGACACAGCCGCGCTCAAGTACGCATGGACGGGAAAGATCCAGGTCATAGAGTTTGGACTCGGTGAGCTTTTCGATGATGGTTGAGCCTGGCTTTGGCAGAAAACTGGCGCGGATGCGATGGGCGACTGGACCGAGTCTGAGATCGAGGCTAGACGGTTGAATTTGTTCATCGGATATCGGCGAACTGGAGATCACGTGACCAGCAGCGACTGCCTCTCTGAGAGCCTGCGAAGGCAAGATTCCGGTTGTCGCAGCGGAGAGGTAATCTCGCCAGTTGGAGAACAAATAAGGGGTTCGACTGTACATTTTCTCGTTCGATGGTACATCACGGCAAAAAATTTCGCCGCGCGGGGAAACCGGCAGACGGGCGGTGGTGTCGAAACCGGTATGCGACTTTTGCGGGCTTCGGTGACTCTGGGGCTGATGCTATGCGGGTCGGCCGACGCTCAGGATGACGCGCTCGACCTTTTCCACAAGATGCAGCGGGCTTTGGGCGGTGAGGAAAAGATTGCGGGCATTCGCGATTTTGAGCAGACGGTAAAGGCGACGACGTGGAGGCCGACGGGCGAACAGATGGGCGAGGTGCGGAAGCGCGTCCGTTGGGTGAAACCGAACTATCTGCGGATTGATCAAGCCGGGCCAGGCGATACTTACGTTCTGTACTTCGACGGAACTGCGGGGTGGGAAATTCCGCCCGATGGCCACGAGCCCTACGCGCTCAGCGGCACGGAATGGCAATTCGCCAGGAATTATCTCGACGGCTTCCAGCTTAACGCCTGGCTGGCGGACCGCATGCCGGGATACATGATCACCTCGCCCGCGCCAAACGTCTTGCGCATCGCGACACACAAGGACGCGAACGACACCACCCTCGACCCGAGCACCTGGCTGCCGGTCAAAGAAACCGGGGTTTCGCTGGCGGACCCGGATCGCCCGGTGTCAAGGGAAACTCAATTTCGGGAGTGGACGATGGTTGATGGCATCCGCTTTCCGAGCCGCGTCTGGGTGCTGCACAACGGTATAAAATTGGCGGACATTTCAAGCGAAGAGATTCAACTCAACAGCGGGATTCGGGCGCGGGATTTGGCCGTAAAGCCGGTGGGGTTGAAGCCGGAGATGCGGTAAGGATCCGGGCGAGGAAATGCCTTGCGCCTACTGTGCGTAGAGTGGCGCGATGGACACGAGTGCCAGGCCGGTGACGAACAGGATCAGCATGACTCCGACCAGCAGGCGCACGCGGCCGGTGGCGCCGGCGAATTCTTTCCAGACGAGCAATCCCCACAGCGCGCTGACCATGGTGGCGCCCTGGCCGATGGCGTAACTGATGGCCGGGCCGACCTGCACGCGCTCTGGCGCGCTGGCGGCGACGAAATTGAAGATGGTGCCGGTGGCCCAGATGAAACCGCCGACGATGCCCAGCCAGTGCTGGCGGCCAGTGCCGGTGAAATACTGGCGCATCGTGATGGACGGGCCTTCGACGGGGAATCGCATAAAGAACAGATTGAAGACGAAGGTGGAGACGAACACACCCACGGTAAAGACGAAACCGACGGCGTAGGGGCCGAGACCCTGCGGACCGGATTTTCCCATCTCGACCAGCGGGAAAAATGATCCCATCAACAGGCCGCTGACCAGACTGAGCACGATGCCTTTGCCGGAGGCGTGGCGCTGAGCGCCAGCCGCTTTGCCGGCTTCGAGCGCGCGATAGGCGAAGGCATCGACGACGATGGCGGCGACCACAATGGCGGCGCCGGTGAACAGCAGCACCGGATTGCCTTGTGGCTTCAGCGTGTAATTCCAGATGACGCCGATCACCAGCGCGAGACCGATGCCGACGGGAAATGCGACCGCGAGACCGGCGAGCGAAATCGCCGCGACGAGCAGGATGTTGGCGAGGTTGAAGACGATGCCGCCGATGGCGCCGAACAGGATTTGGCGCAGGCCGGCATGCGCGAGATCCGCCGTGAAGGGCAGCCCGTTGGAGCCAAGAGTGCCGAAGGTCAGGGCGAACACGGTGGCGGAGATGAGGAGGCTGAGCGAGTAGTCGTAGTAGAACAACTCAAAGCGCCACTTGCCGGCGAGCTTGAAGGTGTTGGCCCACGACCCCCAGCACAGCATGCTCAGCAGGATCAGGAGCAGCGCGGCGCCGTAGGTCTGGGGCAGAATCAAGTGCGAGGGTACAACGGGTGAATGGAGAGGGTCAAGCGATATTGGTCCCTAATTCGCGTTCAAGCCAAACTCGCGTTCGCGAGTGTGGAGACGTGTCTTCCATTTGCTCTCGCATCGAACAATGTCGTCGGGCGAAGCGGTTGGCGGAAAAAGCTGCAGAATGGAAAAGCGGAATTTCCGAGGATCACGCTTGCGGAGGAGTTTGTTCCCCCCGTCTCCTCTGGCGGCATAGTTCAACCAGCGACCATACAGATTTTTGGCGCCGTATGCTGAACCAACATAGCCCCTTCCGTCCGTTCCGTCGTGGATGAGGTACACGCCGCGCCATTCCTTCAGACGAGCGACCCAACTCTTCGGGACATTTTGCAACTGTTCCCAAGTAAGTACAAGCTCGTCCCAAGGGTCCATCTGCTTGTCGAGTACGCTCTCTTCCAGGATGGCCTTGACGCCGAATTCGTTCTGATGAAGCCACCGCGCCCACGAGATCTCCGGCGGTGGCCATGCGATGACGAGTTTCCCTTTCCACTCCGCATAGACGTCCGTGAGATTGAGATTGAACCTCGGCCGGGACGCGCGATGGTCCGATTGACGCCAGCCAATCATTCCGAGTTTCATCAGTGTAATGTTCTCGGGTATGTGCCAGAACCGTTTTCGCGAGACAGGCCGGCTGCCACGAACCGAGTACAAGCCAACGAACACCGCTTCGCCTGGCGTCTTGCCGATGAATGAGGCCACGTAAACGGCGTGATCCAACTGCTT
>JASHOO010000087.1 GCA_030041035.1 Bryobacteraceae bacterium
TGCGCCGAATTCCTGCTGACCTGGAAATGCGAGGACTCACCTTCTGTCGGCTTGTCCCGAGCAATGGACCGGTCCAGCGACGTGAACCTGTGCTGCGATACTTCGCGGCGCTGGGCTTCGGCGATATCCCGTTGCGTGCGATACCCGAGCTGTCGGGTGCACAGATCCTCAGCGATGCTGCGAATGCCGTGCTTGACGTAATCGCGCTCTAGACGGAAAGATTTTCCGTTCTCGCGAACGCCGCGCAGTGCAATGTGAACGTGCGGATTATCGGTATTGAAGTGCGACACGGCAACCCAATCGAGACGCGTATCGAGATCCCGTGTCATGCGCTTCATCAAGTCGCGGGTCAGTTGGGTCAGGTCGATCTTGTCTCCGAACTCCGGCGATACGATGATTTTCCACACGCGCTTATCGCCGGCCAACTGCCACTCGTCGAGACGAGCGGCGATGTTGATCCCGCGCTCCGTGGCGTCAAACCCGGCCTCAACCGCACGCCCCTGGCTCGCGCTCTCACGGGCGATGTAGCGGCCGTGCGCCTCCATTGCCCGCGCGTGGCATTCTTCGCGTACATCACGCGAACGGCGCACCGCTGATTGTACGGGCGAGGAGTGCGACCGGCTAGCCGCGCGCGGCTCCCCGACTAGAAGGGGACTGAAATCCAATACCTTCCTGCGCAAGACTTTGGACACCACTGCCGGGTCTCTAATCGGCTAGCTGGGCTCGCGCAGGAGGGCGCGAAAGCCTTCCTGCTCGAAATGCACATCATTAGTGAGCACATCGGCGATGCCTTCGCGCCGCATCGTCTGCATGGAGACGCAATCGGTCAGGCTGTATCCCTTGTCAAGACGCGCTCGGTAAAGTCCAAGGCCGGTCCGAAAAGAATCCGCCGTTTGCGACACAATCCGAACCGTTCGATTAACCAGCATGTTCTGGATATTGAGTGCTGCCATTCGCCGGAAGTGTGGACCCCAGGCCGCGAAGTAATTCAGATACTCTGTCAGGACTTCTTCGGTCGTGCAGATCAGGTCAAGCTTCGCGGCGCGGGTGAATGTCTTCACCCTTTCATGGGCAAGGTCCTGAACATTCGTAAACGCAATCCAGTAAAAAGTGTCAGCGAAAACCGCGCTCATCGATTGCGCTTGGGATGTCCGTAGAGATAATGATCGTGCTCGCTAGCCCCGTCCTTCGGCAGCCGCACGAATTCCTCCGGAGGAACATCTTTTATGTTTTCGAGGATCATTTCCCAGATCGGTCGTGACTCGCGCTCCAGGGCTTCGGGCTGATCGGGCGCTTCGGCGAGGATTTTATCGAGCGCCTCGCGCACGAGAGTGACTGTTGAGACACCCTTCGCCTGTGCCAAGGCGACGAGCTTGGCTTCTTCCTGAGGCTGAAGCGGCAGAGTGATGGTCATGGAGCCCTCTTTCGTCATTATCGCCTGAAGCTTGCGCCCATGCAGCTTGCACCAAAACTCGCGTCAGCGCAAACCCACATCGGCTCCTGGATTGTACTCCCGATGGCTCGGTTCCTGCATCCCAGCACTCGTGCCCATCGTGCGCGACGGAACAACTGGTATTTGTGGGCAGCGACCGTTCGGCAAGACGATGGCGATTCTGCTCCGTTTTCGTGGGCTCGAGATGGTGAGGCGGATCCATTCCCGTCGTCTAACGTCAAGCCGATCCCGCATATCCGCACTAGCCCGACAGTTTTTTTTGCCGTATTCTGCAAACTCCCTTTAAACTCCCAATAAGTGTTCCATACGGTTCCTGAAGGCTCTTTGAGTTGCCACTCGTGCCTTTGTTTTCTTTCTGTTACCGGTCGTCGACGCACTCATAACCCAAAGGTCGGTGGTTCAAATCCACCCCCCGCAACCAAACCACAAGCTCCTTCAGTTCAGTCTTTTACGGTTCTTTGGCCCAGTGGCCGCTTTCTGCGACTGTGCCGCGAATGTGCTAGAAATTGTGCTAATCGCGCGCTCTTCGGCTAGACACAGGGCTGACAAAAACGAATTCCGAAGATATCAAGAACAGGAAATGGACTGAGCAAGACCGACCCATGGTGCGAATCAGGTCGCGGACCTCCTTCGTCACGGCAGGGCGGGATCCTAATATACGAGAATGACAGTCGACAACGGACCAGAAATGCGAAATGCAGTTAACGCGCTCCGGGAAGTTCTCATCCTGAACCACGTTGCTGGATAATTTTAGACTGTGCGCAGTGCGTGGACAATCTCCTTTCTGGCTGCATAGCACGCCGGAAGCAAGCCGCCGAAGGTTCCCATCACGAGGACGAAGGCCATACCTGTGCCTATGATCATAGGACTTAACCGAAACCTAAACGTGGTTTCACCGAAGGTTGTGAAGCTCCCCATGCTGCTGGTTAGGTTGTTGAGGGGCAGAACGAGAGCACACCCGATGAGTCCACCCAAAGCTGCGACTAACAGCGCTTCGACCAGAAAACAGCCCAGGATGGCGCTGCGCGAAAAACCGAGGGCTCGCAGTGTGCCAATCTCTTTCGAACGCCTCGCTACGGCCGCGTACATGGTGTTCATGGCAGCGAACGAACTGCCGACGGCCATTATGAGGGCCACGAACATTCCTACGAGTTGCACCGGCGCCGAAGACATGGTCTGCCGGTCGTAGTATTCGGCTTCGCCAACCGCATCTACTGCCAGCTGCCGGTCCTCATTTAGATTCTGAATCAACGCCGTCTTGGCAACGGGATCGCTAGCTCGCAGCAGCACCGAGCTGAGGACGTCTTCGCGGGCCTCGTCCGAAGCGAGTTGGTTCAGGTCGCAGAAAATCTCACTGCCGACTGACGAGTGAGCGGCATCCATTATGCCCACCACAGTCCAGACACCGCGGCCGAACTGAAGATAGCCGCCTAAACCCGCCTCCGGATATCGTGCCGCGATAGAATCCCCCACCACGACCTCTCGATGCCCGGGACGAAACCAGCGTCCGGTCCTGATCGTGATGCCGGGACGCAGTTGAATGCCAACCTGCGTGATGCCTCGAAAACTGATCGTCGTCCCACCGGGATGCTGGGGATTTTCCAGACTGATGACGGTGACCACTTCGAGAGAAGCCATGGGCTCGCCGGAAGGGGAATGGGCGATGCCTTGCTTGTTCTTCAGCGCATTGTAAGCGGCCCGTGGGAGATTGCTCATCAGCTCGGCGGGAGCACCTGTGCGCAGCACCAGAATATTGAGAGGTTGGCTACTTGCTCGGAGCGTTGAACGTAACCCGTCGACGAGCGCCAGCACGGAAAGTAGAACGGAAACCGTGAGCGCGAGCCCAAGCGCGGTCATCAGGGTCATGGCTTTCCGCCGGCGAAGATTGCGCAGGCTGTATGTAATCGGAATTGGCATAGCGCTAGTCGCTAAAGCGAAGGGCCTCAAGGATAGGCGTCCGAGCCGCACTCCAGGCCGGAATGAGAGCGCTTGCCACCGAGATCGTGACTCCCGCGAGCAGTAACATCCCTACCAACAAACCGTTCAGATTCATTCCCGACAAAGGCACAATGACCACCGGCAACCGGCTCACGAACGAAATCAAGACCTCATCCAAGGCACATCCAAAGGCCCCGCCAATCAGAGCCAGAAAGGCCGATTCGCCGAGGATCAAGGCCAGTATGTTTACGGTTGAGAATCCCAGTGTCTTGAGCACACCGACCTCACGAACACGCTCTCGGGCCACCATGGCCATTGTGTTCGCTGTAATCAGCAGGAGAGTAAATGTGAGCGCGAGAGCAATGCTGGCTAGGAATCCTTTGACGTTGCCCAACATGGACAAGAAGGTGAGTTGGTAGACGTGCTCAGCCTCAGTCCTTGTCCGTACCGGAGCGTTACGGAACAATTCGTCGATTTCGTGAGAGATGCGCGGCACCGAAGCCGGACTATCGGCCTGAACTTCAAAGGCGAAAACCCGATCTCTCAAACGTTCCGGAAGCAGATCGAAGAGGTAATCGATGCCGAAGAGAAGAACGTTGTTATCCTGCGCATTCTCAAATGTTCCAACCAGTTTCAGATCTACAGTTACCGGGAAGAAGTCGCCTCTCAGCGTGATACGGTCCCCAATCCTCCAGCCGAACCGGTCGGCCAGACCTTTGGCGGCGACGGCTCCGGTCTTCTCCGTTTCAAATGCTAGCCTTTGATCTGGGGAGATCCTGTGGTCCGCGTGCATGGCAAATAGGCGTTTGCGATCGACCGCGTAACGCCCGAAGATATTACGGGGATCTTTGTAGGTTCCGCCGAAATACTGCAGGGCAAGCACCTGTTGTACACCCGGCACGCGGCGGATCCGGTTTTCATATTCCAGTGGCAGTTTGATAGCGGGCGAAATGCGGTTTCGCGTAACCATCAGCAGCGCTTGCTCCGCGGGTGCGTCGGCAACATAGAGTGCGTTATACATAGCCATCAACATCCCGAGGAGGCAAAGCGTCAAGGCTGCGCTGACCACTGTGAGAAGGCTGCGCCGCTTGCAACGGAGACTGTTCTTGATTATGAAAGGTAGGAATCCGACCATTCAGCGCCTACCACGGGATTCCAAGACGCGACAGCAGCCCGCCGACAACTTCGGTGAGCCGGAATTCCCCAAGGATTTTTTCGAGCTGGGCCAGCCCGGTAACCGCTGAGAAGCGCCGGAAGAGTTCAGCTGCTTCGAAAGCGCGATGGATACCGAGAGTTTGAAAGATGTGCGGACGACCGGCGCGATATAGGTCCGCGTCAAGCTGTTTCCACACATCGAATTGCTTCGGCTCTGTTAACGGCCAGATCGGAGCGCGAGAAGCCTTGGAGTCAACCCTGTCGAGAATCACGTTTGCGGCGCGGCGGCCGGCTTCGCATGCACCCTCCATGGACGCAATGTCCGTGTGGGTGCGGACATAGTCAGCGGCGAAGGTGAGGTTAGGCACCGCGCTCGCCGCTTCGGGCCGGATAGCCCACGAACCCGGCGGGTGGATCAGGAGCCGAGACCGGTTAACAGGCGAGCCGGCAGAGTAGTCAAGGTCGTCGTCCAGATGCCAGGAGTGTAGAAGGTCATCGGTGAGTGTTTGTTGGTCGGGACGGCTACCGTTGAGCGCCGACTTGAGTTGCCACCATACCTCGGCCTGGATCTCGTCTTTCGTACAATCGCGCGCTTTTTTGCGCACGAACGTACCTTCCTTATCCCAGTCGGAGATGTCTACAGAGATCAGACCGCCAACTTCACCATTACCATAGCGCTGGCGGAACAGGTCGCGGGGATCACTCCAGAACTGCGGTTGTGATATGGCCGTTAGTGCCCATGGTGCATCGGGGAAAAGCATGTGACCGCGCGCTAAGGGAACGTCCTCTTTAAGGTAGAACTGAATCCCGACCATCCACGAAACAAGTTCGGCGATGTTGGCCGTTCGCAAACGATCACACTGTGGGTCAAGCGCTGCCAGCTCCTCCGACATGAGCTCTTGTGCGGCGTCAATCGGTACCGCGAGAACGTAATGATCGCCGGTTGCGACCTCACCGCCCGCGAACCTGGCGCCGGCTACGCGTCCCGCGCGGACGTCTAAGCCGAGACACGGTTCGCCAAGGTGGAATTGCACGCCGGACATTTTTAAGTGTTCTACCCAGGGATCGATCCACATCTCACTGGTGGGACCTCCCATGGTCCGGTCGTTTGCGACCCCTGACGTTGTGAAATCTGTAAGTAACTGCATAGTGGTAACGCCGTTGGTTCGGGCGTTACCCACCTGGGCATCCATCGCGACCAGCATTCGAGGAATACCGTTTGCTATGCGGCGACATCTCTGCGAGTAACCGTCCACCCCCAGGTACTGCCACCACGAGATGCCTTCGTATTCCCCTAACCGCCGTGCCTCGGAAGACGACAGAAACTGCAGGACCTTGAGGGCGAAGAGTCCTGCATCAGCAGGGTCGAAGCCAATTTGCTGAAAGAGGACCT
>JASHOO010000736.1 GCA_030041035.1 Bryobacteraceae bacterium
AGCCGGCCATCCGCTCTCCGGAAACATGCATGCCTGCAATGTCAACGTGAACGCTGACGGCGATCTCATCGAGCCCGAAGGTTCCGACGATAAGACCGACCAGATTCTCGACCCCAAACTCCAGGCGGAAACGCTCTCCTACTCGGTCAAGGACGAGGACGGCGGCGAGCCCCTGCGATTCGAGCTCAAGCTCACCGGCGAGGGCCACGCCGAGCTGACGTTCCTGAACGCCCCCGTAAAAATGAAGCCGATCCGCTTCGAAAAGAAGTAGCCCACGCGCCGCCCGGCACCAATTTACCGCCAGCGTTGAAAGCCCTTGAAGGGGGATGCCAAACTAATAACCATCTCCCTGATGTCTACTCTCTTCCAATTCCACGGCTCCGCCATCCTGTTCGATATGGACGGCACGTTGGTCGACTCCATGGCGCACGATGAGCGCCAGTGGACCCGTTGGGCCGCCCGCCACGGCCTCGATCCGCAGCCGATTCTGAAAATCTCCCACGGCCGCCGCACTGACGATATCATCCGCGAGATCGCCCCGCTCCTGGCCACCGAGGAAGAGTTCGCGCGCTTCGGCGAAGAGGAACTCGCCGATCGCGAGGGCATCCGTGCCGTCGCTGGCGCCGCAGCACTTATCCGCTCTCTACCGCAGAATTCGTGGGCCCTGGTCACTTCCGCCCCTACGCGCCTCGCCCAGGTGCGGATGGAATGCGCCGGCCTGCCCCTGCCCACCGTCGTCGTTTCCGCCGATGATGTCAAGCACGGCAAGCCCGACCCCGAAGGCGTTCTGCTTGCCGCCCGCAGCCTGGGAGTTGAGCCCGCTGACTGTCTGGTGATCGAAGATACCCCCGCCGGCATCCAGGCCGCGCGCGCCGCAGGCATGGCTGCGCTCGGTATCACCACAACCTATTCGTGCGCCGAGCTGCGTAGCACTTACTGCGTCCGCGACTTCACTTCCGTGCGTGCTTTCCACGACGGACGCTTGCACGTCGCAGTCGATGAGCTTCCTCAAGCCTGAGTGACTGGCCGAAAACCACCAGCCTCGGTGCATTCCGGCCAGAATCGTGTCCCGACACGGCGTTTCTTTTCAATGATTTGCGAGCTAATTCCGACTGGCGAAACAGATGCATAAAAGGATGCGTCGAGAAGTATTGAAGGCAAGCCATTTATGACGACCCATCAAATGATCCGTTCCGCAACTTACTTTCTTGCGGTGAGTTCGCTAGCCGCCTACGCTCTGGCGTTCGCCCAGGACCCCCAGGACCAGCCTCCCCCGCCCCCGGCAGACCAGCCCCAGCAGCAGGCTCCTGCACCTAACCCGGGGTGGCGCCGCGCCACTGATCCTCCGCCGGACCAGACCGCCCCCACGCCCCCGCCGGACCAGGCTGCCCCAGCGCCGCCGCAGGCTCCACCGGCTCAGCCCACTTTCTCCCAGCGGCCAAACTATGCCGAGTACCCGAGCTACCCGCAACCGGGCCAGCCGCCGCAAGGACAGGGTGCCAATCAGGCCCCTCCTCCGCCGCCGCCCGTACCGGCACAATTGACCATCAAGCAGGGTACATATGTCACCGTGCGGGTCAATCAAGTGCTTTCCTCCGATCATAATCACCCCGGCGATGCCTTCACAGCCTCGCTCGCACGGCCGATCATCGTGGATGGCGTAATCGTGGCGCAGCGCGGTCAGACTATCGGCGGCGTGGTGAAGGAAGCGCAGAAAGCAGGCCGCGTCGAGGGCGTTTCCCATCTCGGTGTTCAGCTCACCGATCTCACGCTGGTGGATGGCCAGCAACTGCCGATCCAGTCGCAACTCGTCACCTGGAACGGCGACACCTCAGTAGGCCGTGACGTGGCCGGAGTTGCCGGAACCACGGCTGCTGGCGCCGCTATTGGTGCTGCGGTGAACGGCGGAGTGGGAGCCGGCGTGGGAGCTGGCGCGGGTCTCATCGTCGGTACCATCGGCGTGCTTCTGACGCGCGGCCGCCCCACGATCATCACTCCCGAATCGGTCCTCACCTTCCGTGTGGAAGCTCCGGTCACGATTTCCACTGATCGCGCGCCCTACGCGTTTCGCTACGTCAGCCCCGGTGACTACAACCAGCCGTACAACAACGGCGGTCCGCAGATGGGTTATCGTCCGCCGCCTGCCGGCTATTACGGCGCCCCGTATTACGGCGGCGCGTATTATGGTTATCCGTACTACGGCTACCCATACTATCCGTATTGGGGCGGTATTGGATTCGGATTCTACCCCGGCTTCTACTACGGCGGCTTCTATGGCCGCGGCTTCTACGGTCGTGGATTTGGCGGATTCCGCCGCTAGCTCAGAAGAGGGCCGGATTCGCTCCGGCCCCTCCATTTCCCCCTCATTGCGCGTTCACGAAAACGTTGGCCTGTGCGGCCAGGTTTGGATTCTGGGAACCGTACGGGTCTTGTGAGCCAAACCAGATTTGCAGTGAATGCACCGTTCCGAGAGACTCGGGCACCACGAAACTCACCTGCACGATACCCTCTACCAAGCCCGGCGCATCTCCCACACGTGTTGTGCTCAGTGCTGCGGTATCCAGGAAACCGGAAATCGGCAGCACAGGCGTGGTCTTTCCATTTCCCAGGCTGCCATCCTTTACCGAAGGTTGCATCTGGCCCGCGCCGGTCACGAAAACCGTAACGGTTGAGCCAGGCGCCGCTGGGTTCTGGCTGCTGTTGATCGTGCCGTCCTGGTTGAAAGCGGCGGCCTGACCCGCACCGGACGAATCGAACGTGAAAATGCCCGCGGCGGTTGCGGTCACCGGCACCGTGACTGCCGGAAGCTTGACACCCTGATTGGTGACTGCCACGCTCGCCTGCGTCATTCCCGCGACTTCAAATGGCACAACGGCATTGATCTGATCTTGGGAAGCGTATAGCAGCGGAGCGGGAAATCCGCCAATCGTCACTTCGATACCCGCGAGACTGCTGCTCACAACGCCATTCACTGACTGCATGCCCACCGCCGCAGCCGGTCCGATCGAAGGGCCGAATATCGAGACCACCTCTCCCGGCGCAATGGCACCGGCAATAAAGCTCGCGGCGTTCGCCACGCAGGTCACGCTCTGCGGAGTGGGCAAAGTCGTATCAATGACGTCAAACAGGTTTGGTTGATTGGAAACGACCAGCTTCCCGTTGGACTCCAGCCCAACGAGGTAACTGGGAGTCAGGTTTGTGGGGACGGTCTGAGGCAGAACTGTTGCATACAGCAGATGCGAACCGTCCGGAGCGAGTTTGAGAAATACGTCCGCCCCGAATTGGCTCTCGGCCGCGTTCAGGCACGGCATCATGGCGTCGGAAGTCGCAGGGAAGTTTGCCACAGAGATGCCGAACTGCCCTGCCATCATCAGGTCACCCGCGGAATCAATGCCCGCCAGCACTGGCGGCACGAGATAGTGCACAGGAGCCCGCTCCGCTTCCGTCGGCGGGCCGAGGCCGAGCAACGCGCTGTAAACCATGTGCGATCCATCCGCGCTCACCTTTACTGCAAAACCCTCCGCGAAGGACTGCGTCGGTTCGTAATATTCGGAAGGTTGATAAGCTCCAGTCGTGACAGGAAAATTCGTTGATTCGGTTTGTCCAACGATAAATGCTTCGCCCGCCGCATCAACCGACAACGTGTACAGCGTGTCAGTGTTCGCATTGCCGAACGTGAATGTCCAAAGCTCCGTCCCGGCGGAATTGAGCTTGGTGACGAATAGATTACCCGTGTTGTTCGCCGTAAGAGGGTAGCCGGAAACGTACACATTGAAGGAACTGTCCAGAGCCAGGGCATTAACCGTTCCAGCACTTTGCAAGTATCCGAACGGACCCGCAAAAAACGCGCCGGAGCCGACTGCATATTCGATCTGTGATAACTGCGGAGAGACAGCAACTAAGAAGGGCTGCTGTGCGTAAGCAGGGTACGGCGTGGAGATGGTCCCAGCCACCAGAACCCGGGCCTGAGCGTCGACCGCAATCCCGGCAATCCCGGCAAGACTGCCCAAACCGTCGAAGCCCGAGGTATTCAAATATGTGGAATGCAGAAGCTTCGTGCCGTCCGCACTCAAGACAGAGAGAAAACACGGCCCGGGAGTTTTCTGGTACGCGTCCGAAG
>JASHOO010000737.1 GCA_030041035.1 Bryobacteraceae bacterium
TCTGGTTTCTCTTTCTCCTGTTACCCTTCCTCGCTACCGGCCAACAGACGGCCTCTGACACCGAGGAAAAGGAACTGGGTAAGGCGTTGGCGGAAGCCGGCAACAGTCAGATCGATTTCATCCGCGCTCTCGAAAACCACTTGGCAAGATACCCGAATTCGGCCAAAAAACCCGAGATCGAGCGTGCTCTCGTCAAGGCCTCCATTGATCTGAAGGACGACCGCCGCATCATCCTGTATGGAGGATGGGTATTGGATCACGAAGCCGGCGATCCTCAAATCCTGGACCGCGTGACACGCGCGCTGCTCTCAACCGACGCCAAGGAAACCTCGGAACGGGCGCTCCAGTACGCCAAACGCTACGAAGAGCAGGTGGCCGCGCTGCGCAAGCAACCGCCCGCGGGACATTTTGGCGCCGGTGAGTGGAGGATGGAGATCGATCGCAGCGTAGCCCGCGCCATCGTCCTCCAGGCACGCGCGACCGGAAACCTGGGAAGATTTGATGACGCCGTCTCCCTGGCCGAAAAAAGCTACGCCGAGTTCCCGACAGCGGAGGGTGCAAGGGAGATCTCCCGATGGCTCATCAAGCTGGGACGGGAAGACGAGGCTATCCCGCACCTGGCCGACGCGTTCACCATCTCCGACAGCAGCAACACCGACGCGGCGCGTACGCAGGATCGCAACCGTATGGGTGAGTTGTACAAGAAACTTCATGGATCGGAGAAGGGCCTTGGCGATCTGGTGCTGGCATCCTACGATCGCACTTCAGCGCTGCTGGCCGAGCGTAAGCTCCAGGTGCGCTCAAATGATCCCAACGCACAGGCAACCACGCTGATGGATTTCACTCTACCCGGTTTGAACGGTGACTCCCTTAAGCTGGCGTCACTCAGGGGAAAAACCGTTATCTTCGATTTTTGGGCTACTTGGTGTACACCCTGCCGCGCGCAGCACCCACTTTACGAGCAGGTGAAACGCCAGTTTGCCGACAATCCGGATGTGTTCTTCGTATCCGTGAATGCCGACGATGACCGCGAGGGGGTACCGGCATTTCTGAAAGACAACCAGTGGAGCAACTCCGTCTACTTCGAAGACGGCCTCGCGCGTATGCTGCAAATCACTTCCATCCCCACAACCATCATCGTGGACAAGCGCGGTGAAATCGCCAGTCGTATGAACGGCTTCAATCCGGAGCGGTTCGTGGAACTGCTCACCGAACGCATCGAACAAACGCTGAAGAATTGAACCGCCTCCATGAAGAAACTCCTCGCCCTCAATCGTAGCGAGATTGCTATCCGCATCATGCGCGCCGCCACCGAGCTCGGCCTGCGCACGGTAGCCATCTACTCGAAGGAAGACCGCCTGAGCCTGCATCGCTTTAAAGCCGACGAAGCGTACGAGATCGGCCAGAACAAGGGGCCCGTGGAGGCCTACCTCGACGTCGAAGGCATCGTCGCACTGGCTAGAGAGAAGTCGATTGACGCCATCCATCCCGGTTACGGCTTCCTGTCGGAGAACCCGGCGCTGCCCCGTGCCTGCGAGCGTGCCGGAATCACGTTTGTCGGGCCGGATGCGCGGCTGCTCGAGCTACTCGGCGATAAACGCGCGGCGCGAAAACTTGCGCAGCAAGCGGGGGTGCCGGTAGTGCCGGGTACAGAGCATCCGGTCACGGATCGGGAAGCAGCGCGCAGGATGGCCGGCGAGATCGGTTTCCCGCTCATCATTAAAGCCGCTTTCGGCGGCGGTGGCCGTGGCATGCGCGTAGTCGAAAAACCCGTCGAGTTCGCAGAACGCCTGGAAGAGGCGCGGCGCGAGGCCGGTGCGGCCTTCGGTAACGACGCCGTTTTTCTGGAACGTTACATCCGGCGCGCGCGTCACGTTGAGGTCCAGATCCTCGGTGACCGCCACGGCAACATCGTCCACCTGTATGAGCGGGACTGCTCCGTTCAACGCCGTCATCAAAAAGTTGTTGAAGTCGCACCGGCGCAAGGTCTGGCGGATGAGGTTCGCCAGGCTTTAGCCGACGCCGCCGTTCGCCTGGCTCGGGCTGCGGGCTATTACAACGCCGGCACGGTCGAGTTCCTCGTGGACGCCGACACCGGCGCGTGGTACTTCATCGAAGTCAATCCACGCATTCAGGTGGAGCATACGGTCACCGAGATGGTCACGGGCGTCGATCTCGTCCGTTGCCAGATCCTGATCGCGCAGGGCCACTCACTGCACGATAAGATCACTTCGCTGCCGCCGCAGGACCAGATTCCCCTGTACGGCCACGCATTGCAGTGCCGCATCACCACCGAGGATCCAGCCAACCATTTTGTTCCGGACTACGGGAAGATGCACACCTATCGCTCGCCCGCCGGTTTCGGCATCCGGCTCGATGGCGGGTCCGCTTACAGCGGCGCGATTATCACCCCGTTCTACGACTCCCTGCTGGTCAAGATGACGGCGTGGGGCCGCGAGTTCGAGCAGGCCTGTAAGCGCATGGACCGCGCGCTGCGCGAGTTTCGCGTGCGTGGTGTCAAAACCAACATCCCGTTCCTCGAAAACGTGGTCAACAACCCAAAATTTCAGGCGGGCGAAGTCACGACATCGTTTCTCGACGAACACCCGGAACTGTTCCGCTTCACGCCCCGGCGTGATCGCGCAACCAAGCTGCTCACATACCTCGGGGATGTCATTGTCAACGGCAACCCTGAAGTCGCGGGCAAGCCGCGTCCGAACCGCTTTCCCGTCCCAGTTGCTCCTGAGCACAACTCTTCTCAGCCGCCGCCCGGCACGCGCCAGTTGTTGGATCAACTCGGCGTCGAAAAGTTTGCCCGGTGGACACGCGAGCAGAAAAGGCTGCTGCTCACCGACACTACTTTTCGCGACGCGCACCAGTCCTTGCTGGCCACTCGTGTCCGCACGCACGACATGCTGTCCATTGCCAACTTCGTCGCGCACCGGCTGTCAAATCTTTACAGCCTCGAAATGTGGGGTGGCGCCACTTTCGATGTCTCCATGCGTTTCTTGCATGAGGACCCGTGGCAACGGCTACGCCACCTGCGCGAAGCCATTCCTAACATCTGCTTCCAAATGCTGCTGCGTGCCTCCAACGCCGTAGGCTATGCGGCCTATCCCGATAACGTCGTGCGCGAGTTTGTCGCCGAGGCGGCGCGCCAGGGTATCGATATCTTCCGCATCTTCGATTCCCTGAACTGGCTGCCCAACATGAAGGTCGCCATGGAAGCGGTGCGGCGCACGGGCAAGATTTGCGAAGCCGCCATCTGTTATACCGGCGACATTCTCGATCCCCAGCGGCAGAAATATTCACTCGACTACTACGTCCGCATGGCCAAAGAACTCGAGCGCATGGGGGCGCACGTCCTCGGCATCAAGGACATGGCCGGACTGGCGAAGCCATACGCCGCCGAAAAGCTCGTGAAGGCGCTCCGTCAAGAAGTCGGGATCCCCATTCACTTTCACACTCACGATACCAGCGGCATCAACGCGGCCTCTATTATGAGGGCTTGCGATGCCGGTGTGGATGTCGCTGACGGCGCTATCGCTTCCATGAGCGGCCAGACCAGCCAACCCAATTTGAATTCCATCGTCGCCGCCCTGGCACACACGCCGCGCGAAACCGAGATCGATCTGGACGCGCTGAACGTCTGCGCCGATTACTGGGAAGATGTGCGGGCATGGTACACGCCATTCGATACCGGCCCGCGCAGCGGCACCGCCGAAGTCTACATTCATGAAATGCCCGGTGGCCAGTACACGAACCTGAAGGAGCAGGCCGAAGCCATGGGCCTCGGCGAGCGCTGGCATGAGATTGCGCGTACCTACGCAGACGTCAACCTCGCCTTCGGCGACATCGTGAAAGTCACGCCTTCCAGCAAAGTCGTGGGCGACATGGCGATTTTTCTCGTCACCCACGGAATGACCATCCATCAGTTCGAGCGCCTCGGCCCCGATCATCATCTCTCCCTTCCCCACTCGGTGGTCGAAATGTTCTCCGGTTCGCTAGGAACCCCCGAAGGCGGCTGGCCGAGGAAACTGCAAAACGTCATTCTCCAGGGACGCAAGCCCGAGCGTGGCCGGCCGGGCGCGCGCCTGGCCGCGATCGACTTCGAGGAGACCCTCCGCACCGTCGAGAAAAAAATTGGCCGCCCGCCTCTGCATGACGAAGTCCTCAGCTACGTCATGTATCCTGATGTGTTCGTCAAGTTCGCCCGCGCCCAGCAAAACTGGGGTGACGTCGAGGTCCTGCCCACGCCCCAGTTCTTCTTTGGCATGCAAAAAGGCGATGAGATCACCGTCGATATCGAGCTCGGCAAGCGGCTGGTCGTCAAGTTTCTGACCCTCAGCGAACCCCACCCGGACGGACGTCGCACCGTCTTTTTCGAGCTGAACGGCCAGCCGCGTGAAGTCACCGTTCGCGACCGTTCGCTGAAAGCCAGCGTTGCTGAACGCCTGAAAGCCGACCCTAATAATCCGGGCCACATCGGTGCGCCGCTGCCTGGCATGATCACCACCGTCGCCGTGGAGCCCAATCAATCCATCGAAAAGGGAGATCGCGTGCTGGTCATCGAAGCCATGAAGATGCAAAGCACGGTGTACGCGCCCCTCGCCGGAAGGATTGTAGCCATCCACGCCCAGGCCGGCCAGCAGGTCGAGGCCAAAGACCTTCTCGCCGTCATCGGCTGATCTTCGCGCCGGCGTCCGGCCCCCGCGAAGGACCGTAGTAAAATGTACACATTGGAGTTGGCTACCGAATGAAAAGATATTTTGCCGCGGCGATAAGCATGCTCGCGGCCGCTTCCCTTCCTGGTTTTAGCGAAGAACTGCCGCCACAGCCTCCTAAGTCGGGAAAAGTCGAAATCATCAGGTCCTCCGAACTGCGCCCGGGGATGAAAGGTGTGGCCTGGACCGTGTTTCAAGGCACTGAGCCCGAGCCCATCCCGGTCGAAATCATCGGACTCTGGAAAAACCAGTGGGGACCCAGGCAGGACATCATCCTCGCCAAGCTGGGCGGCAAGGCCCAGCGCACCAACGTCGCCGGCGGCATGAGCGGTAGCCCGGTTTACATCGATGGAAAGCTGGCCGGCGCCATCGCGCTGCGTTTAAGTGTCTTCTCTCCCGACGCCATATGCGGCATCACCCCTATCGAATTGATGCTCGAGATCAACGACACCGACCAGTCGCGTCCCATGGAAGCGCGCACGCCGGATAAGGCCGCATCCCACGAGCAGGTCGCCGTGCCCAGTGAGTTGCTCGCCCAGGTCGCCTCCGCGGGGGCTTCCGGAAATCTGCCGGGCCAAGTGCCGTTGATGACGCCCATCGATACACCGCTCATTTTCGCCGGTTTTCATGAGAACGTACTGGAGGAATTCGGACCTCTGTTCGAACGCTTGGGCATCCACGCGGTGCAGGGTGGGGCGAGCAGCCCGGCATATACCGCCAAACCCGCGGCTGACTGGAAGGACTCGCTCCGGCCCGGCGATGTCGTCGCCGGCGTACTGGTGTCCGGCGACATGAGCATCACCGGACTGGGAACCGTCACCTACAACGACGGCCAGCACATTCTGGCATTCGGCCATCCGTTCTTTAATCTTGGCCCCGTCGACATGCCCATGAGCAAGGGCGAAGTGCTGATGGTCCTGTCTTCCGCATTCCAGCCCAACAAATTCGCGAATGCCACCGAGATCGTCGGCGCTCTCCATCAGGACCGTCACAGCGGCATCATGGGCGTCCTGGGCGACGAAGCCAAGATGATTCCAGTCACCGTAGCGGTGCGCTCGATCGGCGATAATGACTCCGTTCGCAGCGAGAAAGATTTCCGCTTCAACGTATTCGACCAGCAGAAGTGGACGCCCTACCTGATGATGCTCACGTTGTTCAATTCCGTTTCCGGGTTGAACGAATTCAGAGACGAAGCCACCTACCGGCTCACCGGCACCGTGGATCTCGCCACCGGCGGCCGCCTTTCGCTCAATACCATGCAGGCCTCCGGTGAGATGCCCATGCCTGCGCCTATGTTGCTGGCAGGCTGGTGGGGCGACAAGTTCAATCGCCTTTACCTGAACGCCGTGACTACACCGCGCCTGAAACAGGTCAACGTTACGGTCGATCTTCTCCCGGACCGCCGCGTGGCCACCATCGAAAATGCCTGGATCGCCAACAGCGAAGTTCGGCCCGGTGACGACGTGCCCGTGAAGGTTTTCCTGCGGCCCTATCGCGGCGACCGCATCGAGCGCGATCTTGTGGTGCACATCCGCGAGGGTCTGAGCATGGGCGATCACCGCATCCTGCTGAGCGACGCCGAAACGCTGAATCATATGCAGAGCATGGCCGGTTACCTGAACCGCTACATGGATCTTTCCGAAACCGTTTCGCTCATTAATCAGGAGCGCAGCAACAATAAGCTGTATATCTCGCTGCTCGAAGCTGCGCCCACGGCTTACTACGACGATAAAACCATGCCCAATTTGCCGGCCTCCGTGCTGAACGTCATGCAGGCGGGCCGCGCCGCCAGCCGGCCCATCATTACATCGTCCGAAAGCGCGTTCGAGCAGTCCTCCGTGCCGTTCGATTACGTCATCAGCGGCAGCTATTCGCTGAAAATCACGGTGAAGTAGTCTGACCAATTACGCCATTCCATCATGAAGAAAGTCATCATCTGCGTCGCCACGCTGGCTGCGTGCGCATGGGCTGGCCAGACGCGCACGTGGGTCGAAAGCGATTATTCCGATTTCGACAAAGGCACACTTAAGAATCTGGCTCTGCGCAGTGACGGGCGCCTGACGCTGGGCCCCCGCTTCGCCGAGTTGTTCGATTCCTCCTCCGCTTACCTGTGGACGCTGGCCCGCGATTCCAAGGGCAATCTCTACACCGGCGGCGGACCTGGCGCCAAGCTCTATCGCATTTCTCCCGCCGGCGAAAAAAAGACGCTGGCCGAATTCGATGCCATTGAGATTCACGCCATCGCCGTCGATGCCAGGGACCGCGTGTTCGTGGCCACCGCACCCGACGGCAGGGTCTACAAAATTTCAAGTGACGGCAAGGCGGAGGTCTTTTACGATCCCAAGGCCAAATACATCTGGGCGCTGGCGTTTGATCGCAACGGTGACCTGTTCGTGGCTACCGGTGACGCCGGAGAGATCCATCGCGTGACGCCTGATGGCAAGGGCTCCGTCTTTTTTAAATGCGACGAGACGCACGTGCGTTCCATGACTTTCGATAGCCGCGGCAATTTGATCGTCGGCACCGAGCCGGACGGTCTCATCCTGCGCGTCTCTCCGGCGGGCGAAGGCTTTGTGCTGTACGAAATGGGTAAGCGCGAGATCACTGCACTCGCCGCCGCGCCCGATGGTTCGGTTTATGCCGCGGGCGTGGGAGCCAAAACCGGTGCTCCGCAGCCTGCCCCCGCGCTTCCGTCCACTCCACCTCCGGCTGCGCCGCCCGCACAACCCATGGCTGTCGCCACCTCTCACACACCTGCTCAGCCTCCACCGTCGCTCGGATCGGGAGGCGCCGCGACTATTGCCGGTGGCTCCGACCTCTATCGCATTCACCCCGATGGTTATCCCGAAAAAATCTGGAGCCATGCCCACGACATCGTGTACAGCATCGCCTTTGACGCGAGCGGCCGGCCAATCCTCGGCACTGGAAATAAAGGGCTCATCTATCGCATTGATTCCGACGCGCTGTACACCGTCTTGGTCAACGCGAATCCCACTCAAGTGACCGCGTTGTTGCCCGGGCTCGATGGAAGACTCTACGCTGTTACGGGAAACGTCGGTAAGATCTACGAGCTTGGCCCGGGTCTCGAACACGAAGGATCCATCGAATCCGATACGTTCGACGCCGGCCTGTTCTCCCGGTGGGGGCGCCTTTCTTTCAAAGGTGAGGCCAAAGGCGGGAGCATAACCGTCGAAACACGCAGCGGCAACCTCGATCGCCCCCAGAAGAACTGGAGCGCCTGGTCCGGTTCCATCACTTCTGAAGACGGCGCACGCATCCCCTCTCCGCCGGCGCGGTTCCTGCAGTGGAAAGCCACGCTGTCACTCAACACCGCGAGCAAACCACCTGGCTCGCCGCAACTCGATGAAGTCGAGATCGCCTACCTGCCGCGCAATGTCGCGCCGCGCGTCGCGGAAATCGAAATCACGCCGCCCAACTACAAGTTCCCCGCGCCTTCACTCGCTGCGCCCGCCACGCCCGCGTCGTTGACCCTTCCGCCGCTTGGGAAACACAACCCCACCGGGAGCATCTCTCCGCCCGAGTCCACCACATCGACCCCCGCCATGCAGTATTCCAAGGGCGCCATCGGCGCGCGCTGGGCCGCCCTCGATGACAACGGCGACAATCTTATCTATGCCGTCGAGATTCGCGGTGTTCACGAGTCCGAATGGAAGTTGCTCAAGGACAAGGTCAGAGAGAAATACATCAGTTGGGACTCGACAGCTTTCCCCGATGGCGAATACAAGATTCGCGTCACCGCTTCCGACCTGCCCAGCAATACCAAAGACGACGCGCTGACCGGCCAACTCGAAAGCGATGTCTTCACCATCGACAATACACCGCCTCGCGTCACAGGACTCACCGGCACGCGCAACGGCAACCGCATCGAGGTCCGCTGGCGCGCCGCCGATGCACTCAGTATCATCAGCAAAGCCGAGTATTCACTGGATGGCGGCGAGTGGACGGTAGTGGATCCCGTCACCAAGCTCTCCGACTCCCGCGAGCTGGACTACGACCTGACGCTCTCGGATATGCCCCCGGGCGAGCATACCATCGCAGTCCGTGCTGCCGACGAATGCGACAACGAAGCCGTGGAAAAGGTGGTCGTCAGGTAAGTTGAAGATTCAGGTCCGCAATCTGACTCGCAACGCTGTGCTGGCGGAAGCCGCTTCGGTCGCCGACACCAGCGCCAGCCGCCGCACAGGGCTCCTCAAACACACCAGCCTCGCGGCCGGCGATGGATTGTGGATCGTGCCCTGCGAATCCGTCCACAGCTTCTTCATGAAATTCACAATCGACGTCCTCTATCTCGATCGCAAACATAAAGTGCAGAAAGTCCGACCGGAGATGGTTCCCTGGCGCGCTTCCGCCTGCCTCACCGCACACTCCGTACTCGAGCTGCCGGCGGGCACCATTGCGCGCACCGGCACACAAGCTGGTGATCAATTGGAAATCACGAACTTGAGTTGACCAGCATGCGGCGGTGTTCTTTAAGGATGCAACGGTCCATCACCACCTCGAGTCCCGCCGCCCGCGCTTTCGCCGCCGCTTCTTCGTGGACCACCCCTTCCTGCATCCAGATGGCCCGTGCACCCATCCGGATCGCCGTTTCCACAATCTCCGGCACGAACTCGGATCTCCGGAAGATGTCCACGACGTCCACGCGCTCGGGAACCTGCGCCAGTTCGGAATAGGCCTTCTCTCCCAGCACCGCCTCCTCGCAAGGATTCACCGGGATGATGCGGTATCCCGCACTCTTCAGGTACTCGGCCACACCGTAGCTCGGCCGGTAGCGCTTGTTCGAAAGCCCCACTACCGCAATCGTGTGAGAAGAGCGCAGGATCTCACTGATGCTCGCCATAACATTAAGACCGCGATGCCTCAGCGCCGTCTGCGATTCCATCCTTCCTGCTTCTTGCGGCCTTCTGCAACTGCGCCACTTCGGCCAGCGAAAGGTATCGAAACGCGCCCGGTTTCAGCGGGCCCAGGTCCAGCGGGCCGATCTTCACCCGTTTCAGCTTCTCCACCAGCAGACCAAAGTGTTTGAACATCACCCGGATCTGGTTTTTACGGCCCTCAAACAGCCGCACTTCGTACCAGGGATTCTCGGCGCGATGCGCCAGCTTCAAGCCTGCCGGAGCCGTACGTTTTCCATCGATAGGCACACCTTCGCGAAACGACTGCTCCTGCTGCGCCGTTAGAGTGCCGTTCACTTTGACCAGATAGGTCTTCGATAGATGGCTGGTCGCGGAAGTGATTGCGTTAGCCAACGCGCCATCATTCGTGAATAGCAGCAAACCCTCGCTATGATAGTCGAGCCGCCCCACCGGATATATCCGCTCTTTCACTGCTCGCAATAAATCCATTACGGTGACGCGGCCTTGTGGATCAGTGACCGTCGTCACGCAGTTGTTGGGTTTGTTCAACGCGACGTAAACCACGCGCTTGGGGACCTGCAGCAGCTTGCCATCCACGCGGATGTGGTCGCGGCTGAGATCGGCTTTGCTGCCCAGTTCAGTGACCAAGCTTCCGTTCACCGAAACCCGCCCTTCCAAAATCATCTGCTCGGCTCTGCGCCGGGACGCCGCCCCCGCCCGGGATAGGATTTTCTGGAGTCGCTCTTCCGCCATTTCAAGCCTCTTCGGCCGACGCCTTCTCGCCTGTCGCGCCCTCCGGCTCGCCCGGTGTCTCGATCAACTCGTCGGCCACCGCTAGCCGGCGGATCTCGTCGAACTCCTTCAGCGTCGGAAGCTCGCTCAAGTCCTTCAACCCGAACTGCATTAGAAACTCCTTCGTGGTTTTGTACTGCATCGGCTTGCCGATCACGTTTTTACGCCCGGCGGTGGCGATCAGCTTCCGGTCCAGCAGCGTCTTCAGCACACCTGCACCTTGCACACCGCGAATTTCCAGGATTTCCGGCGCAGTTACAGGCTGCTTGTAAGCGATCACCGCCAGAGTCTCAAGCGCCGGCAGCGAGAGTTTCAGCGGCGGCCGCAGACTCTTGACGAACGCCCGCACGCGCTCATGATGCTCGGCCTTCGTTGCCATCTTGTAGCCGCCCGCCACCTCCCGAATGGTCACACCGTGCTCCGGTCGCTCGAACTCTACCACCAGAGCTTCGAAAAGCTCAGCAACCCGGT
The DNA here is from genome assembly GCA_030041035.1 of Bryobacteraceae bacterium. Classification (GTDB taxonomy): domain Bacteria; phylum Acidobacteriota; class Terriglobia; order Bryobacterales; family Bryobacteraceae; genus QHXW01. Next base: position 10,865 of record JASHOO010000737.1, read on the forward strand.
CGCGCGGCTCTCCCAGCGCATCCGCAACCTGCTCCGCTGAAAGCGGCTCCTCGGTCACGTAGACGATCGCCTCGAGCACCGCTCGGAGATTCGCCTCTTCCGCTGAAAGCGCGTCCGGACGCTCCTCCGGCCCCCTGATGAGTTCTTCTGCTGAAACCGTTTCCTGTGGTTCTGCCTGAATTTCGTCCATTACCGGTTTACGTGTAGTCCTTCTCGATTGCTGCGACAGGCTCCGCCGATGCGAAAACCGTGTCGAACTCCCCGTGGCGCCGCAGGGCAATTTCGCCGAACAGATCCTTCTGGCAGATCTCTACGGCCTGCATCTTCACCATCTCGAGCACCGCCAGGAACAGCGCGATCATGCCGCGCCGGCTCCGCTGCTGCTCGAAAAGCCGCATGATGAACACCGGCTCATCCGGACGGGCGGCCAGAAAGACCGACTTCAAATACAGAACCATGTCGGCCACGCTGACCTCTTCACCCGCCACTTCATAAACCGGCCGGTTCTTCGCCCGCTCCAGCGCCTCACCGAATGCCTTCACCAGATCGAACAGCGTGGCGGTAATGCCGGGATCCTCTTCTCCCGAGATGAAAGCTTTGAGCTGCGGGTTCGACCAGACATTCTCTTCAATCATCCGCTTCTGCTGCAACATCTCGGCGGCGCTCTTGAACTTCTCGTGCTCGATCAGACGGTCCACCAGCTCTTGCCGCGGATCTTCAGCCCCATCCCCGGCTGCCAGCGCCGGGTCCTGCGGCAACAACATCTTCGACTTGATGTAAATCAGCGTCGCTGCCATGAAAATAAATTCAGCCCCGAGATCGACATCCATCTGCCGCGCCTTCTCCATGTACTCAAAATACTGCGCGGTGAGGTTCGCGATCGGAATATCGCGGATATCGATCTTCTGGCTGCGAATCAGATCCAGAAGCAGGTCCAGCGGCCCTTCATACTGGGGTAGATGAAAACTCAGAGGTGACGACACTTCGAAACCACGATAGCACGCCGCGCGAAAAGGTGTCAGGTTCCGGGTGCCAGGTCTCACGTTAACCCGCGGCTGCGCGAATCCCATGCAATTACAATAGGTGAGAGGCTTTCCCTGGCCCTGATACCTGACACCTGACACCTGCTTTATGGCCCGCATCCACGTTCTCCCCGATCACGTCGCCAACAAAATCGCCGCCGGTGAAGTGGTCGAACGGCCCGCGTCCGTGGTCAAAGAGCTCCTGGAAAACTCCCTCGACGCCGGCGCCAAATCCTTTCGCATCGAAGTCGAATCCGGCGGCCGCCGTCTCATTCGCATTGCCGATGACGGCTACGGCATGCTGCGCGACGACGCCATGCTCGCCTTCGAGCGCCACGCCACCAGCAAATTGCGCGACGTGAAGGATCTGCTCTCCATCGCCACGCTGGGATTCCGCGGCGAGGCCCTCCCCTCCATCGCTTCCGTCTCGCGTCTGCTGCTCGAAACGCGCGCCGCCGAAGAAACCACCGGCACGCGCGTCGAAGTCGCCGGCGGCAAAATGCTCCGCTCGGACGAAGTCGCTCTCGCTCCCGGTACTACCATCACCGTGCGTGATCTTTTCTTCAACGTGCCCGCGCGAAAAAAGTTTCTGCGCTCCGAGCAGACCGAACTCGCGCACATCGCCTCACTCGTCACGCACTACAGCCTGGCTCACCCCGATAAAACCTTCCGCCTCGCGAGCGAAGCCAGCGAACTCCTGCACGTCACTCCCGTCGCCACGCTGCGCGAGCGTGTATTTCAAGTATTCGGCAGCGGCGCGCTCGAGGAACTCGTCGACCTCGGTGTCTGCGAAAAGCAGCTATTCCTCCCGCCGCCGCAGGTTGCGCCATCCGAAGCCATCGCCGAATTCCGCCGCGAGCCCGATGAGCCTTCCACCCGCCTGTTCCGCCTCACCGGCTTCGTTTCGCGCCCGCAGGTGCAAAAGGCCAACCGCAATTCGATTTTCATTTTCGTGAACGGCCGCCTGATTCGCGATCGTCTGCTCCTCCACGCGCTCTCTGCCGCCTATCACAACCTGATTCCACACGCTTCGTTCCCCTTCGCCCTGCTCTTTCTCGAGTGCGATTACGAAGAGGTCGACGTCAACGTCCATCCCTCGAAAACCGAGGTCCGCTTCCGCCATCAGTCCTTCGTGCACGATGTGGTCCGCGACGCCATCCGCGGGCGCTTGATCGAGTCCCGTCCCGCGCCGGCGTTTCCTAACGCGCCGGCGCCGCGGCCCGCCGCGCGCATGCCCTATTCCGAGTTCTCGCAGATGATCGAGAACGAAGCCGCCGCTGATGCCGAACTCCCCTCGGCGCCGCCGCCCGCCGAATCCGAGGCACCCAACGAACTGACCAGCACCGCCCTCGACCCCACCGCTCCCGAGTTCAACCTCCGCCCCGCCCGCGGCCCTGAGCCGCGCTTCGACTTCGGCGATACCGCCATCTCCCTCGCCACCCAACCCGCGCCCGCCAGCGCACGCCTGCGCGTTCCTGATACCCACGGCAGCTTTCCCGAATCCGCAACTGAGCCTTCATCGTCTCTTTCCGCGCTCTCCGATCTCCGCCCGCTCGGCCAGATTCACGACAGCTTTATCATCGCCGCCGGTCGCGACGGCCTTTGGATCATCGATCAGCACGTCGCCCACGAACGGATTCTGTTCGAACGAGTGCTCAAGCAGCGCGCCGCCGGCAATATCGAGGTGCAGCGCCTCCTCATGCCGCTCGTCCTGCAACTCACCCCGCAACAGCAAATCGACTACGCTCGCATCGCCGATGAGCTCGCCTCCATGGGCTTCGAAACCGAGCCCTTCGGCAACCGCACCATCGCCGTGAAAGCCGCACCCGCCGCTATCGGCCCCGCCGATCTCGAAAAAGTTTTATTCGAGGTTCTTGAAATCGCCGAAGGCGAGCTGCGCGGCGTTTCCCTTGACGATCTCCGCCGCGCCATTGCCGCTTCCATCGCCTGCCGCGCCGCCATCAAAATCAATATGCGGCTCGATCAGAGCAAAATGGAATGGCTGCTCCGCTCGCTCGCCTCGACCGACTGCCCCATGAGCTGCCCCCACGGCCGCCCCATCGCCCTCCAATACTCCATGCGCGAAATTCTGAAAGCTTTCCACCGTATTTAGTGGACGATTTCTGGGCTGCTCGCCGGCGCCATGTAGTGCCCGGGCACGCCCCGCCTGACTTCATCCCGTGTAGTCGATCGCGGTCTTCGTGTACACGATTTCCTGTAGCGCGAGGCTACCGCGCCGTTTTTGCGGAGGACCCGCTTTTATTTGGAGGGTTGTTACGAGGCGTGACTCACACCATCAAAAACTCCACCGGCTTGCCCTGCGACAGCTTGATCGGCCTCCCGATATTGCTGATGTATTCCTTGTTGTAATCGATTCCCAGCTTCTTGTAAATCGTCGCCATCAGGTCTTGCACTTCTACCGGGTGGTCCTTCACGAACATCCCTTTCTCGTCAGTCTCGCCCAGCACGCGGCCGCCCGTGATGCCCGCGCCCGCCATCGCCAGCGAAAACGCGTTCGGCCAGTGATCCCGCCCGCCCATGGCGTTGATCTCCGGCGTCCGCCCGAACTCGCCCGTCACAATCACCAGTGTCGAGCTCAGCATGCCGCGCTCGTCCAAATCCTCCATCAGCGACGAAAACGCCCGGTCCAGCTCCGGCAGAAAATCGTTACTCAACAAAGGAAAAATATCTTTGTGGTGGTCCCACGTGTTGAACCCACGTGAGACCGTGACAAACCGCACGCCGTTTTCCACCAGGCGCCGCGCCAGCAGCGCTCCCTGCCCCAGCGACGTCCTCCCGTACTTCTCCCGCAGCGCATCCGGCTCGTCCGCGATCTCAAACGCCTTCTTCGCCTTCGCCGAATGCATCAGCCCGAACGCCGTCTGATAGTACGCGTCCATGCTCGCGCTGATCCCCGCCGTGTCCAGCTTGCGAAATTTTTCGTCCACCACCGCCAGCAGCGACCGCCGGTGATCCATGCGCGACCAGTCCACTCCCATCGGCAAATCCATGTCGCGAACCTTGTAGCCGTCCAGGTTCGGATTCCCCGCGTTGAACGGATTGTATTGCGGCCCCAGGAATCCCGACTTCTCCCAGCTTCCCGTCGCGCCCGGAATCGAAACAATCGCCGGCAGCTCGTTGCGCGGTCCCAGTTCCTTCGCAATCACCGTTTGCAGCGCCGGATGCTGGATCGTCGGCAGCGGATCGTGCCCGCTCAGAATCAGATTGCACGCCGCCTCGTGCGCCGCCTGCTTGTGCGTCATCGAGCGGATGATCACGAACTTGTCGGCGAGCTGCGCCGTCCGCGGCAGATGCTCCGAAATCCGAATCCCCGGAACCTTCGTCGCAATCGGCTTGAACAGTCCCCGGTATTTCTCGTCCGCATCCGGCTTCGGATCGAAGGTGTCGAGCTGGCTCATCCCGCCCGTCAGCCACAGGTGAATGATCGAAAGATCGCGCTGCGCCGGCACAGGTGATTCCGCCCTCAGCCGCAGCGCATCGCCCCACCCCAGATACCCGAACACACTGAGCGATCCCAGTCGAATAAAAGACCGCCGGTCGAAGTTCGTCATATGTGCCTCAGTGGTTGAACAGAAATTCTTTGGAGTTGAAGATCGTCCACAGCACGTCTTCAAATGCTTCGCGCCTCGCCGCCTCGCCGTGCGTTTGGAGCGGCAACAGCGCCACCTCGATCTCGCGGCGGTCCGGCTCCCGCACCAGCGCCGCCAGGAAAACCCGCTTCACGATGTCTTCATTGCTCAACGTCGCATCCGCCATCCATCGATCGAGATTCCCACCCTTGGCCATGGTCTGCCGCACCAGCGTTTCACCGCTAATCAGGTGCATCGCCTGCGCCATGTCCGGCTGCGAATCCCGCTCGCAGATCACTTCCCGCGCCTTCATGCGGCCGAACGTCGCCAGGAAATACGACGGCGCCCCTTGCGGAATCGCCATCGCCCGCGTTCCCAGCATGTAGCCCGGATATTTTTCCGGTACGCCCGTCACCTCGGTGATCGAATCCGCAAGCTGCTCTGCCATCAGCCGCTTCACGTAATAGCGTGAATAGTTGATCTGGTCCCCGCGATTGGTTTCGTTCGGCTCGCTCGAAAGCTGATACACCCGCGAGTTCATAATCAGCCGCGCCGTGCGCTTCAGGTGATAACCGTTCTCCACGAAATCCTTCGCCAGCGCGTCCAGCAGCGCCTGGTTCGTCGGCGGATTCGTCACGCGGAAATCATCCACCGGCTCCACCAGCCCCCGGCCCAAGTAATGTTTCACCATCCGGTTCATGATGGCCCGCGGAAACCATGGATTCTCCGGCGAGGTAATCCACGCCGCCAGCTTTTCGCGAATGTCCTCGTCCGGCTGCTCCGTCTCCGTCGGCCCGTCCAGGTACTTCGGCAGCACCGCCTGCTTGGTCTTCGGGTGAATCACCTCGCCCTTTACCTTCAGAAGCACCTGGCTCTCATCGTTCTCGTACGTGTCCTTGATTCCCATCCGCCCGAAGAACGCCGCGAATCCCCAGAAGTCATCCTGCGTCCACTTCTCCCACGGATGGTTGTGGCAGCGCGCGCACTCGAGGCGCACTCCCAGAAACACTTGGCTCACATTCGTCGCCAGATTCTCCGGCTCGGAAAATTCCGTTACGTAATAGAAGTTCGCTGTTGCATTGAACTTCAACTGTCCCGATGCCGTCAGCAGCTCCGTCGCGAACTGGTTGTACGGCTTGTCTTCCATTACCGACTTCCGCAGCCAGTTGTACATCAGCCGTCCGCCTTTGTACCCCTGGTCCAGCAGCCCTGTGCGGAATAAATCGGCGAAACGCGTCGCCCAGACTTCCGCGAACTCCGGCCGGTCGATCAGTTCATCGATCAGCTTGGCGCGCTTGTCCGGATCTTTCGAGTCCAGAAACTGCTTCGTTTCCTCGAGCGTCGGCAGCATGCCGGTCGCATCCAGGTACACGCGCCGCAAAAACTCCTGATCCGAAGACAGCTCCGACGGAACAATGTTCATCCGCTTTAGCTTCGCGAACACCAGCTCGTCGATGAAGTTGTTGCCGGGAACATCCGGATAATTCGCCATGGGTGGTTTTTCCACCACTGCAATCCGCGCGGCTATCGCCTTGCCCAGCGTGCGCACCATGATCGCCGTTTCTCCCGCACGCCGCGTCTTGATTTCACCGAGCGGGCTGACCTCCACGACGGATTCATCATTGGCCGTGTACTGCACCTTGCGCGTTAAGTCCTCGGCCGAGCCATCGGTGTAGGTACCCGTCGCTTTAAGCTGATGCGTCGTGCCGATGCCGATCAAAGTAATTTCTTCGGGCGTGACCGTCAGTGTCTTCAATCGCGGCGATCCGGCGCTGTCATACGTGGCGCCTTCGCGGATCCAGTCGAGTATGGCTTCGTATTCGAGTGACCCAACCTTGAACCGCTCGCCGCCCCCGTGCGGAATGCTGAACGTCGGCTTCAGCAGGATCAGACTCTTTTCGGGTTCCGCGCGGTTGATCCGCCGCCCATTCTCTTGCTTGGTGATCGCATCGTAATCCAGATCCGGCTCGTAGCCGAACAGCGAGAGCTTGAACCCCGCTTGCCCGCGAATCGATCCGTGACAGTTCGAGTTGGCGCACCCTGCCTTGGTAAAAATCGGCACGATGTCGTTCACGAAACTGAGCTTGGGTTTTTCACCCGCAAACGCCGCCAGTGCGGCCGCAAACATGAGAGTGGATACACGGATCATCGTGAACTCTCCTCGCCGGTCCCGGCCTGCAACTCAATCCGGGGTGATACGGCCGCGCCCGCGCGCAGCCGGAACTCCTTTGCCGTCACCGGCCCCGTCGCGGTCACCCGCACCTCGATCTGGCTCGTGCCGGGCTCGATCACGGTGTTGTCAAATTTTACACCGGGAAGCACGGGATCCGGCTCGATTCTTAGCGGTTCTTTTCCGCCGTCGAAACGCTGCACCCTGACCTTCATCCGCGCCACCTTGCCCGGAGCCAGACTCAGACTCTCCGGCGGATCGAGCAGCACCGCAGGCAGCTCCGTAATCGTGGAAATGACCTGCTGGTCCTCCGTCGGCCCGGTAATCTTGCCCACCGACTCCCAAAGATAGAGAACTTCGGCCCCTTGCTCCACCGTCTTGCCGTCCATCGTTCCCCGCGCATGCAGCCGAATCGGATGAAATCCCGCCGGCGCGTCCGCGGCCGCACGGAGCGGCAGCAGTACATCGGTTCCGTCCAGCTTCCGGTCGAGCGCGCAGTTGTCTTTGACGATGGTGTCTTTCGGCGGCGCGATCTGGTGTTTGCCGGTCACCCCAGCGCCGAGGTCCTCCGCCCACACTTCAATGGGTTGGTCCCAACCACCCAGCCTCCGCACGCGGACCGGCAGCATACTGGTTCTGCCTTGAAAAAGCGTCACTTGCGGAGACAGGCCTTTCACATCAAAATCCGGCTCGACCGGATACATCGCCAGGCGATAGACGTAATTGGGGCTGCCCCGCTCCGCCGAATCGCGAATCATGATCGTGTAACGCCCGGCTTTTTCAAATTTGTAGACCAGGTACGGATCGAGGTTCGGCGGTTGCGATCCGTTCTGCTGCAAACGATCGTCGGCGGAGGCCAAAAACTGGTTATCGGCGGTGTACAAGACTATCACGGGATCATCCAGATACCCCAGCTTCATAGAATCCACATCGAACGCAACCCGCGCACCTGCCTGAACCTCGAAGCGGAAAAAATTTTCGGCTCGCTTGTGATCGATGGTTCCATTCACCGCCACGGGCAGTGAAACCATCTGCGGACTGCTACGCGTCTTTGCCGACGTCGCGAGTTTCTCGTCAAGATCCGATACCAAAATTGGAATCGTCAGCGGTGCTTCCTCCGTTCCGGAGAACATATGCAACTCGTACCGCCCTGGCGCCACCGACGGCGGAACGTGCAATTGAAAAGTCAATTCATCGCCCCGGATCGCCGTGACTTTGCCCGCCGCCAGAGAATCACCGAGCACGAGACGATCGATTTTGTCCAGATTCAGGCCGGTTATGTGCAATTGATTCAAAATGCCGCGGCGCGCGCCCGCCGGTAGCATGCGCCACGCGTAGGGAACCGCACCGGCAATCAGCCGGTAACTGTCGTATTTGGAGCCCTCCTCCCCGGTTCCGGAGACGCGGATGTAGTAATTGCCGGTTTTGGGAACGCGAAACTCCAGGTGGGGATCCTTGTGGATGTAGTAATCGTCATTAAAGTCCAACTCATTGCCACGTTCGTCCAAAACGCCCAACGTCCCGTCCAGCCAGGAACCAGCGCGCCGCGCCAACAGATCGAAAATGAGCATCTGGCCGGCCTCAGCGTGAAAGCGAAAGACGTCGTAATCGGCGTCCTCCACCACACCATCGATGATTGCCGGCAGTGAAATCTGCTGGGCGTGGGAAAGATCGTTGTTCGGTTCGACTTCGCGCTGACCGGCCAGCGAGCCGATGTGAAAAACTCCGACATAGGTACCAGCAGTTGTAGTGATGCGATAGTCGTGCAGACCGGCGGGCACGTTCGCGCCGATGAAAATGCGCGCTTTAACTGCGTAGAAATCCGATGAAAGCAGTTCCGCGCGGATGTCTTTGCGTGCGAACTGAATTCCTAGAACCCGATCAAGATGGTGCCCTAGAAACTGGACTGTCGCAGTTTCCCCCGCCTTGGCACCGAGTGGGAATACAGAGCGAACAGCAGGGGCAAGGTCGGGAAGTGGAGCGTCAGCGGCGCACAGGAGACCGCAGAAGCACACCATGGCACATGTGATACCCCCGCTCACCCCATACACCCACATAGGGTAACTCAACTACCCTCAATTAGTATTTTTTTTGTATTTTTTCTAACTCGTCAATACTGGTTCAGGTTACAATCGACGGAACTGGAGGAGGAGGCTCATGCAACGGTTCTGTGTGTTGGCGTTGGTGCTGTGTTTGATCGTTGTGGTGCCGGTTGTCGCACAAACCACTGCGGGCTCGATCGTTGGGACAGTGACAGATCCGAGCGGCGCCATTATTGCGGGCGCGACAGTCACGATCACGAACATGGGGACCAACATCGCGGTCAAGACGACGTCGGATGCGGCGGGGGAGTACGTGGTGACGCCGCTGGAGGTCGGAAGGTATTCAGTAACTGTTGAGGCAACGGGATTTAAGCGCTCAGTGCGTTCTGATATTCCGGTGAACGTGCAGGACCGCGTGCGCGTGGACGCGAAACTAGAAGTTGGCGCGGTTTCGGACACGGTTGAGGTCGCGGCAGCGGCTCCAATTCTCGAGACGGACACCTCTTACTTGGGCGAAGTGGTTGACAGCCAGAGGATTGTGGACCTGCCGCTGAACGGCCGCTTCTTCACCCGACTGGCGGTGCTGACGGCGGGAACAGCGCCGACACCAGCGGGTGCGCGCGACGAGAACACCGGCGGATTCAGCGCCAACGGCGTGCGGCCATATCAGAACAACTACATTCTGGACGGCGTGGACAATAACAGTCTTTCTGAGGACTTAAGCAGCCAGGCGAGTTTCGTGGTCGGGCCGCCGCCGGACGCCATTCAGGAATTCAAGGTACAGACCAACTCGATGAGCGCGGAGTTCGGACGTTCGGGTGGTGCTGTGCTGAACGTGACGATCAAGTCGGGGACCAACGATCTGCACGGGACGGCGTATGAGTTTATTCGCAACAGCGACCTGGACGCGAACAATTTCTTCAACAACGCGAACGGCGCTCCGATCGCACCTTTCAAGCAGAACCAATTTGGGTTCAGCACGGGCGCACCCATCTTCATCCCGAAGGTTTATAACGGCAAGAACCGGACGTTCTTCTTCTTCGACTACCAGGGGACGCGCATCCGCACGGGCGACACGTTTTTGGCCACGGTTCCGACGGACGCCATGCGGGTAGGCAATTTTTCGCCCGAGAACGGGGTTGCGTTCAATACAATTTACGACCCGAACACCGGCACGATCAACAGTTCGGGAGACGCGGTCGGTCGTACCCCGTTTCCCAACAACACCATCCCTCAATCGCTCTGGAATCCGATCGCGGTAAAGCTATTGAACATGTTCCCCCAGCCGAACACACCCGGCGAGTTCAACAATTTCGGGCCGGCAAATAACTATCTGAGCAATCCGGTGGAACCCAACGATACGAACCAAATCGATCTGCGCATCGATCACCGGATTTCGGATTCGGACTCCATCTTCGGGCGGTTCAGTTGGTCGAACACCAGAGACGTTCCGCCGGGCGATATTCCTCCTCCGCTGGACGCGGCGTCGTTCTCGTCAGGCGTCTTCCTGCAAAAGCCACGGAATGTGGTGTTGAGCGAGACACACATTTTCACGCCGAGGCTGATCAACGAATTGCGCCTAGGGTATACGCAGAACGAGTCGGATCGGCTCCAGTTCAATTCCACGATCGACGAATCCGCTCAGCTTGGCATCCCGGGAGTTCCGTTCGCTTCGAATAACGGTGGCCTGCCTCAGTTCGGTGTTAGCGGACTCAGCGGCTTCGGCAGCGCGGAATATCAGCCCACGGTGGAAAAGCAGGCGATTGAACAAGCCATTGACAGCCTGACCCTGATCCACGGGCGGCACACCATCAAGTTCGGCGTAGAACTGAAGCCGCGCGTAGACTTCTCGATCCTCCAGCCGCCGGTTCCTAAAGGATATTTTGGCTTCGGCGGGACGTACACCGAACAGAATTTGGAAAGTTCCGCGACCACCGGTCTGGGTACGGCCGATTTCCTGCTGGGAGCGGTATCGGGCGGGGCTCAGCTGTCTTCGTTTATCAACGATGAATTTCAACAGCCGGGGCAGTTTTATTACGTCCAGGACGACTTCAAGGTGAGCCGGAAGCTGACCTTGAATCTTGGGCTACGTTATGACTTCGTCGAGCACGCAAAGGAGCGATACGACGCAGAGGCGAATTTCAACGTGTTCACCAATACGCTGCAGATCGCGGGGGACCGGCAGGATCCGTTGCCGCCGAACTTCTTTCCGGAAATCCCGGTGACGCGTGGAGCCCCCGCCAGCCTGGTGCCGAATCAGAAAGACGATTTTGGGCCGCGAGTCGGCGTTGCTTACAACTTGTTCAACAAGACGGTGCTGCGTGCCGGATACGGAGTTTTCTACTCCTCCTATGAGGCGGGACCACTGAGCATTCCAAACATGGGAAACAACCCGCCGTTCTTCGAGCAGTCGAACTACAACGTGCTGAGCCCGTTGATTCTGAATCCTACTGTGAGCAATCTTTCGCAGGGATTTCCCCTCAACGCCTTGAGCAATCCATCCGCACCAGCATTGTTTTCGCTTGACCCGCAATTCACGAATCCGAACGTACAGCACTGGCAGGCGAGCATCCAGCAGGATTTGGGATGGAATACCATGTTGGAGGTAGCTTATGCAGGCTCGAAAGGTACGCATCTCTACGAGTTCCGGAACCTCAATCAGATTCCTGCGTCGAGCAACCCGAGTGTGGATTATAACGACGAGCGTCTACGCCCGTATCTGGGCAACGACCTTACATTCTGGTGTTCCTGCGACAGTTCGACGTACAGCGCTCTGCAAACCAAGGTGGAGAAACGTCTCTCGAGCGGCCTGAGCTTCCTGACGGCGTTTACGTATGGCAAATCCATCGATGAGCAGTCCCAGGCGTCGCTGGGTTTCCACAACGGCGGATCGTTCCGGAACAACAATGATCCGGAATGGGAAAAGGGCCCGTCGGATTACGACCAAAAGTACCGTTTCGTCAACAGCCTCTCATACACACTACCCATTGGCCACGGCAAGGCGTTATTGCCGAGTCTGCACGGCATCGGGAACACCCTCATCGGCGGTTGGGAACTGCAGGGCATTCAAGCCTATTCGAGCGGCTTGCCGTATACGATCACGGAGGCAGTGGATTACAATAACAACCTCGGCGATACGGAAGAACACCCGGATAGAGTGTTGGGGGTGCCGTTGTATCTGCCGGGCCCGGCGGTGAGCAGTGCGTTCAACCCGGCGGCGTTCACGTTGCAGCCGTTCGGAACCTATGGGAACGCAGGGCGAAATATCATTTGGACTGCGCCTCAATTGCAGCTTGATACCTCGCTGTTCAAGGACTTCGCCATTAAGGAGCGGACGAAGCTGCAATTCCGGGCGGAAGTCTTCAACATGACGAACCACGCAAATTTCCGCGCCAACAGCCTGATCAGCAATTTCGATTCTCCGGGCGCAGGGTCATACACGGCGGCGCAGCCGGCGCGGCAGATTCAATTCGCGCTGAAGTTTATTTATTAGAAGAGGGCCGGGCGTGCCCGGCCCCTACACTGGCGATTGAAAGGCGTCGTTTACCGGTACAATTCAGACATGAATCGACGCCAATTTCTGGGGACCGCGCTAGTCGCTGGCGTGGCCGGTCCAGTTTCCCTGTTCGCGGCGAATGAGCCGCACATAGATTTTCCGACCGATCCGCGCGCCCGGCTGGGTGTGTCCTCCTATCCGTTCCGCATGTTTTTCGATACGCCGCACAATCGCGAACGCGATAAGACGAAGCCGGCCATGACGCTCCTGCAATTCCCCGCGATGGTGCGCGACAAATTCAACGTACCGAATATAGAGCCCTGGTCTCCGCACTTCGTCTCGCTGGAGCCGGTCTATCTGAAGCAGGTCCGCGAAGCCGTGGACAAAGCGGGGATGCACGTGATCGATATTCCATGCGAGCTGCGCGCCAGCGTATATGATCCCGACGCGGCCAAGCGCAAGACGGCCATTGATAGCGCCAAAAAGTGGGTGGATACGGCCGTGGCGATTGGGTCGCCCAGCATCCGGGTGCATATAGAGGGCGTGCATGGCGTGCAGCCAAACGTGGGGCGCACGGCCGAGAGCCTGCGGGCGGTTGCCGACTATGGAGCGGAGAAAAATGTCGTGATCAATCTGGAAAACGACGATCTCCAAACCGAGGACGCCTTCTTTCTGGTGAAGGTGATCGAGACGGCGCACCATCCGTATTTGCACGCGCTTCCCGATTTCTGCAATTCCATGATGAAGGGCGACGAGAAGTACAACTATGACGCGGTCACCGCCATGTTCCGGCACGCGTATTGCATTTCGCACGTGAAGGATTCCGAGGTGGACGAAGGGAAGGTTTTTCGCGTGGATGTGGGCCGGACATTTGCGATTGCCAAGCAGGCCGGTTACAAAGGTTATTTTTCGATGGAATGGGAAGGCCCCACCGAACCGTACGCGGGCACGCAAGCGCTGATCGACGCGAGCATCAAGTATCTGAGCGCATAAAGTTCACCGAGGAGGCGCCAAGAAAACCTAACAAATCAAGCCGCAGCGTGGCAGATGATACGATAAATATTTCCCCACACTATGGCTTTGCGCTTCTACAACACGCTGTCTCAGCAGGTCGAGGAGTTCCGGCCGCAGGAGGACAAGCTGGTGCGGATGTACACCTGCGGGCCGACGGTTTACAATTTCGCGCACATCGGCAATTTCCGGACATTTGTGTTCATCGATCTGCTGCGGCGGTGGCTGCTGGCGCGGGGCTACGGGCTGGACCACGTCATGAACATTACCGACGTGGAGGATAAGATTATCCGCAGCGCGTTGGAGCAGCACAAATCGCTCAAAGAGTACACGGCGACGTACGAGAAGGCGTTTTTCGAGGATGCTGCGGAGCTGCGGCTGACGCAGCCAGAACGTTGGGTGCGCGCCACCGAGCACATCAGCGAGATGGCGGCGGCGATCGAAAAGCTGGGCGAAAAGGGGTACACCTACGAGAGCGACGGATCCATCTATTTCCGGATCGCGAGTTTTCCGGACTATGGGAAGCTTTCGCACAACGATTTCAGCGGCATTCGCGCGGGCGCGCGGGTGGACGTAGACAGCTACGAAAAAGGCGACGCGAGAGATTTCGTGCTGTGGAAATCGGCCAAGGACGGCGAGCCGTTCTGGGATACGCCGATCGGGCCGGGGCGGCCGGGGTGGCACATCGAGTGCTCGGTGATGGCGATCGAATATCTGGGCGAGACGCTGGATATTCATGCGGGCGGTGTGGATCTGATCTTTCCGCATCACGAGAACGAGATTGCGCAGTCGACGGCGCTGACGGGGAAGCCTTTCGCGCGCTACTGGCTGCATTCGGAATTTCTGCTGGTGGACGGGCAGAAGATGTCGAAGTCACTGGGGAACTTCTATACGCTGCGCGACGTGCTGGAGCGCGGCTATCCGCCGGAGACGGTGCGGTATCTGCTGGCGTCGGTGCCTTATCGCAAGCAGTTGAATTTCACGTTCGAGGGGCTGAAATCGGCGGCGACGGCGGTTGAGCGGCTGCGAAATTTTGCGTGGCGGCTGGATCACGAGAAATTTCCGGCGGGCGGCAATGAGAAGCTGGGGCTGCGAACGGCGCAGGCGGAGCAACAGTTTTACCAGAGCCTGGATGACGATTTGAACACGGCGGAGGCGCTAGGCGCGGTGTTCGAATACCTGCGGGACGCCAATACGGCCATGGATGCCGGCGGATTTCGCGCCGACAACGAGGCAGCCGCGCGCGGGTTTTTGCAGCGCTTCGATTCGATTTTTGACGTGCTGCGGCCGAGCGCTCAGCAGGGATCATTATCCGATGCGGTGGTGGAAGAGCGGATCGCGGCGCGGACGGAGGCCAAGAAGTCACGCAATTTTGGCGAAGCGGATCGCATCCGCGAGGAGCTCGTGGCGCAGGGCATCATTCTGGAAGACACGAAAGACGGAGTGCGATGGAAAAGAAAGTGAAGCAGCAGACCAAGGCGGTGCACGCGGGAGATCGCAAACGGGAGGGGCGTTACGTTCCGGTGAGCACGCCGATTCATACTGCGGCGAGCTTCTTTTACGAGAGCATGGAGAAGCTGGATCGCGTGTTCGGACGCGAGGAGCCGGGATTCAGTTACGCGCGATATGACAACCCGACGAACGCGGCGCTCGAGGAGCTGTGCGCGGCGCTCGAAAGCGGGCATGGAGCGCTGGCGTGCAGCTCAGGGATGGCGGCAGTTCATATAGCGCTGTTGACCGCGCTGGCCGATCGCAGGAAATCGGTGGTGGCGGCGGATGCGCTGTATGGGGCGACGGTGAATCTGCTGATGAACGTGCTCGAGCCGCTGGGAGTTGCGGTGCGATTCGTGGATATTTGCGACCTGCCAGCGGCGAAGGCGGCGATTGCCGAAGCCAAGCCGGGGTGCGTGCTGATGGAGACGGCTTCGAATCCGCTACTGCGCGTGGGCGAAATTGAGCGGGTGGCGGAGTTGGCGACGGCAGTGGGTGCGGCACTGCTGGTGGACAACACATTTGCGACGCCGCTGCTGGTGCGGCCGATCGAGCTGGGCGCGCATCTGGTGGTCCACAGCCTGACAAAGTTTCTGGCCGGACATGGCGACGCGCTGGGGGGCGTGGTGGTCTCCGATGCGGCGCACTACGACACGCTGCGGGCACTCTCGCGCACTTTCGGGCCGGTGCTGGGACCGTTCGAGAGCTACCTGGCGATGCGGGGGATCAAGACATTCGCGGTGCGCGTGGAGCGGCAGTGCGCTAATGCCTGCCGCGTGGCCTCATGGCTGAAGGACCAACCGGAGGTCGGGCGTGTCTACTTTCCCGGCGATCCGGCGCATCCGGACGCCGCGGCGATTCGGCGGCAGTTTCCGGAAGGGCTGTATGGGGGGATTGTTAGCTTCGAGTTGGCCAACGCCGGGCGAAACGAAGTATTTCGCTTCATGAACGCATTGAAGCTGGTGGTGCCGGCGACCTCGCTAGGTGACGTGCACAGCATGATGCTGTATCCGGCCATGAGCTCGCATCGTGAGATTTCGCCCAAGCACCGGGAGCGCATGGGGATTAGTGACGGTCTGGTGCGACTTTCGGTGGGGATCGAGGCGGTCGAGGATATTATTCACGATTTGGGGCAAGCGCTGGAGAATTCCGGGGTTGCCGGCGCCAGCGCATGAGGTTTGTGCAGGAATTGCCCGCTTGTGACGAGGGCACCACACGTTTGTTGATCTTTTACGTCTGATATAGAAGGACATCCGATTTGGAGCACGGATTGCCGTAAGAGTGCAGAAGATGAGAATCACGGGCTCAGGGCTGGCAGCGATCACGATCCTAACGGGGATCCTGTGGGGTTGCATCGTGATCGAACAGCGGACTTTAACACGTGCGCGGGCGGAGGGAGAGCGAGCGCTCGAGGAGATCCGCGTCCTGCAACTCAAGAAACACATCGTACCGGCCGCCGCTCCGGCTCAGACACCGAGTCCGGCTCCGCCCGAAATCGGCTAACGGGAACCGAGCCAACCTTCCATTCGTCCGTTAGAATGATAGTTCTAAGGATGCTGGACAAACATGGAAGGTGAACCGGAGCAGAAGACGGCCCGCCCGGGGTTGTTCAGCACGCTGGCCTGGATGCGGGACCTGGCGTTCTCG
>JASHOO010000738.1 GCA_030041035.1 Bryobacteraceae bacterium
GGGCGGTGATGACCGGGAGTCGCTGCTGGCGCTGCGCCACGCGATCGAACTCGGACTTAATTTCATCGACACTGCGCTGGCCTACGGCGACGGCCACAGCGAGCAGCTCGTTGGCGAAGCCGTCCACAGCGTCGGCCACAAAATTTACGTGGCGTCGAAAGTACCGCCTAAGAACCAGCTTTGGCCTGCCCGCCCCGGTATTCCTATCTCTGATGTTTTTCCGTACGATTACATCATTGCGTCCACCGAGCGCAGCCTGAAAAACCTGGACCTCGAAACCATCGACGTGCAGCAGCTGCATGTCTGGAATCCCGAGTGGATCGCTAATGACGAATGGAAGCGTGCGTTTGAGGACCTCAAACAATCGGGAAAAGCACAGGCGGTTGGTGTTTCGATCAACGATCATCAGCCGGACAGCGCGCTCCAGATCATCGAGACCGGCCTCGTCGACACCGTGCAGGTGATCTACAACATTTTCGACCAGGCCCCCGAAGCCAAGCTGTTTCCCCTGGCCGCGAAGCGCAACATCGGCGTGATCGCGCGCTGCCCGCTCGATGAAGGCGCGCTGGCCGGCAAAATCGACCAGTACACCCAATTTGAGCCGAACGATTTTCGCGCCGGATACTTCAAAGGTGATCGCAAGAAGCAGGTGGCCGAGCACGTCGCCGCCATCCAACACGATCTCCACATTCAGAACGGCATCATGCCCGAAGTGGCTCTGCGCTTTTGTCTCTCATCCCCTGTGGTTTCGTCCGTTATCCCCGGCATGCGCACGCGCGCCAATGTCGAGTTCAACTGCTCCATCCCCGGCAAGGGCCCGCTGCCGGACAAGGTCGTGGCCATCCTGCGCAAGCACGCCTGGGAGCACAATTTTTACGACGATTAAGCCGCGCGCTACCGCCCCGCACGCGCCTTGGCCACGACTCCCTTGCCCTCTTCAATCGTCAGGAACTGGTCCGCCGCCAGATTCGCAAGCCGCTGCCTGGTCCCGCTGGGCCAATCGATCTCCAACGCCGTAACCTCGGGATCCTTGCCCAGCCCGAAGGTCAGCGCGAGATCGCTCTGCGAGCAATAACTGCTGCCCGAATGCACAGTGCTCCACTGCTTTCCCGAGGCGCTCTCCACGTGCACTACGGCGCCGATACCGTCCCGGTTCGATTTCGTGCCCACCAGCCGCACCGACAGCCATTTGTTGCGGTTGCCGCCATCGTTGCGAAACAGATACGCGGGGCCGTGGTTGGTGGTGATCACAATGTCGAGATCGCCATCGTGATCGAAATCCGCGTACGCCGCACCGCGCCCCACAATCGCCCGGTTGAACTCGGGCCCCATCGACGCCGTCACATTTTCAAACTGCCCCTTGCCCAGATTGCGGAACAACAACGGCGGCTCCTGATATTGCACCTTCGGCTGCACGCGCCCGATCTGTTCCTCGATGTGCCCGTTGACCGCGAGGATGTCCGGATATCCATCCAGATCGTAATCGAAAAAGAAGGCCGCGAATGCCAGCGTCAGCAGGCTCGCGTGGCCCACCTCGGATGACGGCGCTTCATCCACGAACAAACCGTTGCCTTCGTTGTGGTAGAGCCCCAGCATCTGGTTGGAAAAATTGCCCACCAGCAGATGCGCGCGGCCCGAACGATCATAATCCGCCGCGTCCGTGCCCATAGCGCCGCGCGTCACACCATCCTCGCCGAACGCCACCCCCGCCGCCACGCCTTCCTCGGTGAATGTTCCGTTCTTGTTGTTGCGATACAGCTTGTTCGGCTGCGTGTCATTGGCCACGAAAATATCCGGCCAGCCGTCGTTGTTGTAATCAAACACAGTCACGCCCAGCGATTTGCTGGTCGCGTCCGCAATCCCCGCCTTCTGGCTCACGTCTTCAAACTTGCCGTTGCCCAGGTTGTGATACAGCTTCGACGACGTTCCCTTATACGACTCCGGCGTGCAGTACGATTTCGTTTTGCCATCGAGCGAGCACCATAAGTCACCCTTCGGCGTCCACTGCACATAATTGGCCACGAACAGATCCAGCTTGCCGTCGCGATCGTAATCCAGCCACGCCGCGCTCGTGCCGAAATTCGCGTTGTGAATCCCCGCGCTCGCCGTCACATCGCGGAACTTTCCTCCGCCTTCGTTGTGAAACAGGTGATCGCCGTCCAGCGCCGTGATGTACACATCGTCGCGGCCGTCGTTATCGTAATCGCCGATGGCCACGCCCATCCCGTACATCTCTACATCCAGCCCCGAGCCGGCCGTGATATCGGTAAACGTTCCATCATGATTGTTGCGGTACAGCGCACAGAGCGATTTGCGCCCGCGCGGCGTCCAGTCCTTGCTGTTGATGAATAGAATATCGGGCCATCCGTCGCCGTCGGCGTCAAAGAACGCCACGCCCGACCCCACTGTTTCCGGAAGCCATTTCTTCCCCGCCCTGCCGCTGTTGTGCACAAAGTGAATGCCGGCCTGCTGGGTGACATCGGTAAAATGAACAGGCCCCTCCGGCGCCTCCGCCACTTTGGTTCCCGCGTAGATCCACATCGCGCACACCAGAATGCCGATGCCCACAATGATCTTCATCGCCCCGCCTGCGCTACGTACGGGCCGGGCACGCCCGGCTCGAGCGGCCTCAGCAACCGCAGCGCCGGCCGCGTGTTGTACTCTTCCCGGTACGCACGGTGCTCCGCATCATCCGGAAAATGTTGCGAAGCCGGATATGGGTACGCGCTCATGGCATGGAAAGGCAGCGGCTCCACGGATTGCGAAAACGCCGTA
>JASHOO010000739.1 GCA_030041035.1 Bryobacteraceae bacterium
CCGCAATCGCGATCCAGGGCGCAGTTCTCGTATTTCTCGTGTACCTGTACGTGGGGCCGGATTTCATCAACAACGACCGGCTGGTCACCAGCCTGGCGTTGCTGGAACGGCTGCTGTGCGTGGATTGCGGGCTGGCGTTATGGGCTTTGGCCAAGGCGGTAGAGGGGAAAGACAGGGCAGGCGCGGGACGTGACAGGCGTTGACCGCTCCCTTTGGTCGAGGCGCGGTTCCGCAGCGGAGCGCTGAGGGTTCGCAATTTCGGGAGTCATTTGCTGTTTCTGCCGACGTCAAACAGAAGGCCGAAAGAAAGATGGATGTACAGACCGTGGTTTGGATACTCGCGGGAGAAGTATTCTCCGAGTCCGGCCTCCATCACGAATTGGCCGTGGTCGGATACGCGCGCCGTCGAGCCGATGACGCCGAGGGGAATGACGGCGCCGGGTGGGCGGCTGCCGGGCGGCGCTGAGCCGGCAATGCAGAGAAGGTTGACGCAGCCGTGGCTGCCGGCGAGCCGGAGGGACGCGTAGTAGTTCCAGGACCTCGCGAGATGACTGGTTCCGATAACGGCGGCCAAATCCGCGTTCACGCTACGTCCGCCGCCGCCGTCTGCCGCGCCTGCGCCGGCTTCGACACGGAAGCCTTTCTTGACCTGATAGCGTGCCGCGACCTTGGCGGTGGCGTCGAGCTTGCCGTCCGATCGATCGTCGGTCAGCACGTCGAAGCCGAGATCGATACGTTTGGAAACGCCGCGGCGCCAGCGAATGAACCAGTCGGTCGCGCCCGCGAGATCCACGGGGCAGACGTTGCCGAAGCCATCACCGTAGGCGCCGACGCCGATGCCCAATTCCGTTTGTCCGGGCGCGGCTGTAGCACCTCCGCCGAAAGTGGCGAGAGGAGGCGGAGTGGCTCTGATCTGGCAGTTGACCGCGGGTTGAGCGCGAGCGGCAGTAGCAAAGATCACCATGAAAGCGACAGCGCAAAGCGTCCGCACTCCTAGATGAGGTTAAGCGGGGTGCGAAGTCCGAGTCCACTTTGCGGTGGAGAGAATTTGTAAATTCTGCGGGGTGTGAACCGCTCATATTGACGGCAGAACGGGCAGGCGAGGCGTGTCTCGCCCCTACGGGGTGTTGCGGGCGAAAAACGGCGTTATTTGCGGATCAAATAGACGGCGATGGCGGCGCGGAGATTGGGGAGGAAGTGGAGGCGATATCGGCCGGAAAGGAAGTAATGGCGCTCGATGGTGAAACCTTCGCGGCGCACGAGCTGATCGAAGTCATCGACGGTGAGGAAGTGGATGTTGGGGGAATCGTACCATTCGTAGGGAAACAGGCCGGTTTTGGGAGCGCGGCCGGTGAAGAGCAGTGAAAGGCGCACGGTCCAGTAGCCGAAGTTGGGGAAGGCGACGATGGCGTGGCGGCCCACGCGCAGCATGTCGCGCATGACTTTGAGCGGCCAGCGCGTTTCCTGAAGGGTCTGGCTGAGGATGACGTAATCGAAGGCGTGGTCGGAGTAATCGGTGAGGACTTCATCGATGTCGCCTTGATAGGCGGAAACGCCGCGGGCGATGGCGCGCCGGACTTTGGCGGCGGAGATTTCGACGCCACGGGCGTCGACGCCCTTGTTCTCGGCGAGCCAGGCGAGCAGTTCGCCTTCGCCGCAGCCGAGATCGAGCACTTTGCTGTTGGGCTCGACCAGTTCGCTGATGATGGCGAAATCGCCGCGACCCAGCACTTCTCCGACGAAGGGGCGGCGGACGGCTTGGGCGGCAGCAGCGGCGGGCATCAGGCTTTCTCCTTGTAGGTGCTTTCCAGGAAGCCGCGGATGACCTCGCTCTGCTCGGCCACGTCGACCAGGAACGCATCGTGACCGTAGTTGGAGGGGAGCTCGCAATAAGCGACATCGTGATTGCTGCGGCGGAGCACGCGGACGATTTCCTGCGACTGATAGCTGGGATAGAGCCAGTCGGAGCTGAAACTGATCACGAGAAAACGCGCCTGCGCTTTGGCGAAGGCGTTGGCGAGGGTACCGGCGGCGTTGGTGAGGTCGAAATAATCCTCGGCTTTGGTGATGTAGAGGTAGGAGTTGGCGTCGAAGCGGCCAACGAACTGGCTACCGCGATAGCGCAGGTAGCTTTCGACTTCGAAATCGACGGAGAAATCGAAACCGAACTTTTCCTTCTGGCGCAGCCGGCGGCCGAACTTCTCGCGCATGGACTCATCGCTCATGTAGGTGATGTGGCCGACCATGCGAGCGATGGCGAGGCCGCGCGCGGGCGGACGGCTGCTGTAGTAGTTGCCGTCGTTCCAATCGGGATCGGCCATGATGGCCTGGCGGCCGACCTCGTTGAAGGCGATCTGCTGCGGGCTGTGGCGGGCGGTAGTGGCGATGGGGATGGCGGCGACGACGCGCTCGGGGTAAGAGACGGCCCATTCGAGGGCCTGCATGCCGCCCATGGAGCCGCCGGCGACGGCGAGGAGACGCTCGATGCCGAGAGAATCGATGAGTTGGGTCTGGAGCTGAACCATGTCGCCGATGGTGATGACGGGGAACGACATGGCGTAGGGGCAACCGGTTTGCGGATTGATGGAAGACGGGCCGGTGGTGCCCTGGCAGCCGCCGAGGACATTGGAGCAGATGACGAAAAACCTGTCGGTATCGAAGGCCTTGCCGGGGCCGATGGTGTTGTCCCACCAGCCGGGTTTGCCGGTTTCGGAGCTGAGGCCGGCGGCATGGGCATCGCCCGAGAAAGCGTGCAGGATCAAAATGGCGTTGGATTTCGAGGCGTTCAATTGGCCGTAGGTTTGATAGGCGACGGTGACGGGCGCCAGCGTTGCGCCGCTATCGAGGGAGACAGAAGCGAACTGGGCAGTGTTCGTCTCGACGGTCATCGAAGGGAATTTTTATGATAGCAGCTACGGATGTTGGGACTGAGAAGAATGGGCGGGGCATGGCCGGACCCCACGTTATTTGCGGCATGCGCGGGGGCGGCGTTGGTTGCGGTGTGGTTGTGGGGAGCAGGTGAATCGTATCGCGAGGCGGCGCCGGGCTATCATTACTCGTTTCCGCGGGATCATTTTGAGCATCGGGAGTATCGCACGGAGTGGTGGTATTACACGGGGAACGTGCGTGATGCCCAGGGCAAGCGGTTCGGATTCGAGCTGGTATTTTTCCGGGAAGGGCAGCGGCCGGCGGCAAATCCGTCTGCGTGGCGGGTGGATGACCTGGATCTGGCGCACCTGGCGCTGACGGATATCGGCGGCAAGCACTTTTACTATCACGAGCGGCTGAACCGGGCGGGACCGGGAATTGCGGGGGCGAGTTACGCGGAGCGGCGGGTGTGGAACGGGAACTGGGCGGCGGCGTGGCAGGGGGAGAAGCAGGTGCTGGAGGCTACGGCGGAGGAATTTCGGTTTCGGTTGGAACTGGGGCCATCGAAACCGCCCGTAGTGAATGGTGTGAACGGCGTGAGCCAGAAGGGAGATGCGGCGGGCGAAGCTTCTTACTACGTGTCGTTCACGCGGCTGATGGTTTCCGGGGATCTGGTGATTGGCGGGGAGCAGCACACGGTTACGGGTACGGCGTGGATGGACCACGAATGGTTTACCCACCAGCTCGACAAAGAACAGACCGGCTGGGGCTGGTTCAGCGTGCAACTGGACGATCAGACGGAGCTGATGTTGTTCGAGCTGCGGCGGCGGGACGGCGGGATTGATGTGCACTCGGCGGGGACGTATGTGGACCGCGAAGGGCGGGCACGGCATTTGACTCACGCGGATTTTTCGCTCACTCCGGCAAGTTACTGGCGCAGCCTGCGGACGGGGGCGAATTATCCGGTTCAATGGAAGTTACAGGTGCCGGGCCTGGGAATTGAGCTGAATGTTCATGCGGCTCTGGAAGATCAGGAGCTGGTGAGCGAAGCAAAGACAGGGCCGACGTACTGGGAGGGAGCGGTGACGTACTCGGGGTCGGCGACGGGGGTTGGGTACCTGGAGATGACGGGGTATGACCGGCCGGTAGCGATGCAGTGACCAATAAAAACGCCGCAGAAATCCGGCGCCTACGCTAAAATAAGAGTTACTCAATCCCAGGAGGAACAGCCTATTGAACCCAGCGGTTCTGGCCTTGGAGGACGGCAGCGTCTTCGAAGGCAGGAGTTTTGGTGCGCCCGCGGAGCGAGCGGGCGAAGTGGTTTTCAATACGGCGATCACCGGATATCAGGAAATCTTCACCGATCCTTCCTACGCCGGGCAGATTGTGATCCTGACCAATCCGCAGATTGGGAACTACGGGACCAGTGCGGAAGACAACGAATCGGCGCGGCCGTATATCGAAGGGCTGGTGGTGCGGGAGTTTTCGCCGGTGGCGAGCAACTGGCGGTCGGACGAGCTGGCGCGGACGTACCTGGAGAAGCAGAACATTCCTGTGGTATCGGAGATCGACACGCGCAAGCTGGTGCGGCATCTGCGGACGCGGGGGGTGATGCGCGGGGTGCTGTCGGCGGTGGAGACGGACGCCAAGAAGCTGGTGCAGAAGGCGCGCAGCATTCCGACGATGGCGGGTCTGGACCTGGCGAGCCGCGTTTCCACCGCATCGCGATACGAATGGACGCACGCGGTTGACCCATGCTCACCCTCGGAGCAGATTCCGCGGGCGCCGGAGCCGCGATTTCACGTGGTGGCGTACGATTTCGGGATCAAACAGAACATTCTGCGGCGCCTCGCGCAGGTAGGGTGCCGGACGACGGTGGTGCCGGCGCTGACATCGGCCGAAGATGTGATGGCGCTCAAACCGGACGGAGTTTTTCTCTCCAACGGGCCGGGGGATCCGGAGCCGCTCGAAACGCAAGTGGGCAATATTCGAAAGCTCATGGGAAAAGTGCCGATTTTCGGAATTTGCCTGGGGCACCAGCTACTGGGATTGGCTTGCGGCGGGAAAACCTACAAGCTGAAGTTCGGGCATCGAGGCGCGAATCACCCGGTGATCAACAAGATTACGCAGCGGGTGGAGATCACATCGCACAATCACGGTTTCGCGGTGGATCGGGATTCGCTCAATGCGGCCGATGTCGAGATCACGCACGTGAATCTCAACGATGACACGCTCGAGGGATTCCGGCACCGGCGGTACCCGGTGTTTTGCGTGCAGTATCACCCGGAAGCCGCGCCGGGGCCGCACGACTCTCACTACCTGTTTGATGATTTCGTGAAACTCATGGCGGAGCGCTAACGCATGCCGCGCCGGAACGATTTGAAGCGCATTCTGATTGTAGGCTCGGGACCGATCGTGATCGGCCAGGCGTGCGAGTTCGATTACTCGGGGACGCAGGCGGCCAAGGCGCTGCGCTCCGACGGATACGAAGTGATCCTGGTGAACTCGAATCCGGCGACGATCATGACCGATCCGGAGCTGGCCGATCGCACGTATGTCGAGCCGCTGAGCCGGGCGTATCTGGAGGAGATCATCAAGATCGAGCGTCCGGACGCGCTGCTATCGACGGTGGGCGGGCAAACCGGACTGAATCTCTCGGTGGAGCTGGCGGAATCGGGAGTGCTGGAGAAGTACGGCGTGGAATTGATTGGCGCCAAGATCGATGCCATCAAAAAAGCCGAGGACCGGCTGCTGTTCAAGGACGCCATGCTGCGCATCGGCCTGGAAACGCCGGAATCGCAACTGGTGAACAACGTCGAGGCGGGGCACGAGTTTGTGGGGCGCATCGGGTACCCGGCGATTCTGCGTCCCAGCTTCACGCTCGGCGGCACGGGCGGAGGAATCGCGTATCACAGCGAGGATCTGACGGAGATTCTGGAGCGCGGCCTTGCGCTTTCGCCGGTGCACGAAGTGCTGATCGAGGAAAGCGTACTGGGCTGGAAGGAATTCGAGCTGGAGGTGATGCGGGATCTGGCGGACAACGTCATCATCATCTGCTCCATTGAAAACTTCGATCCCATGGGCGTGCACACGGGCGATTCCATCACCGTGGCTCCGGCGCAGACGCTGACGGATCGCGAGTACCAGATGATGCGCGATGCCGCCATCCGATGCCTGCGCGAGATCGGCGTGGATACCGGCGGGTCGAATGTGCAGTTCGCGATCAATCCGGCGAACGGGCGTATGGTGATTGTCGAGATGAACCCGCGGGTCTCGCGCAGCTCGGCGCTGGCGTCGAAGGCCACGGGGTTCCCTATCGCGAAGATTGCAGCGAAGCTGGCGGTGGGCTACCGGCTGGACGAGATCCGCAACGACATTACCAAGACCACACCGGCATCGTTCGAGCCGACGCTCGATTACGTGGTGGTCAAGATTCCTAAGTGGCAGTTTGAAAAATTCCCTGGCGCGGACCCGACGCTGGGCACGCAGATGAAGTCGGTGGGTGAGGTGATGGCCATCGGGCGCACGTTCAAAGAGGCGCTGTGGAAGGGCATGCGCAGCCTGGAGACGGGCAGAAAATTCGGCTCGGAGACGTTTGATCCCGGCCTCATCCCGCAAAAGCTCACCACCCCCACGCCGGACCGGCTGAACTATATCCGGTTTGCTTTCGAATCGGGGCACACGGTAGAGGAGATTCACGAGCGGACGGCGATCGACCCGTGGTTCCTGGAGCAGGTTCGAGAGGTGGTGGCATTCGAAAAGGAATTGAAGAAGGCCGCACTCGAAACAGCGCCGCGGGAGTTGTTCGCTACGGCGAAGCGCTTCGGGGTCTCGGATGCGCAGCTCGCGAAATCCTGGGCGGTGGGCGAGCTGGCGGTGCGCGCGCGGCGGAAGGAACTGGGAGTTCGAGCGGTGTTCAACCGCGTGGACACGTGCGCGGCCGAGTTCGAAAGCTTTACACCGTATCTGTATTCGACCTACGAATGGGAGTGCGAAGCAGAGCCGACGGCGCGGAAGAAGGTCATGATTCTGGGCAGCGGGCCCAACCGCATCGGCCAGGGTATCGAGTTCGATTATTGCTGCTGCCACGCATCCTTCGCGCTGCAAGCCGAAGGCGTGGAATCGATCATGGTGAACTGTAATCCGGAAACGGTTTCGACGGATTACGACACGAGCGACCGGCTGTATTTCGAACCGCTCACGCTCGAGCACGTACTGAACATTTACGACACGGAGAAGCCGGACGGGGTGATCGTGCAATTCGGCGGGCAGACGCCGCTGAATCTGGCGGTGCCGCTGAAAAAACTGGGCGTGCCCATCATCGGGACCGATCCGGAAAATATTGATCTCGCCGAAGACCGGAAACTGTTCGGAAAGCTGCTGGATGATCTGGGCATTCCCTGCCCGCAGAACGGCACGGCGACCAGCGCGGAGGAAGCGTGCGAAGTGGCGCGGCGGATCGGCTATCCGGTGCTGGTGCGACCGAGCTACGTGCTGGGCGGGCGCGCCATGGTGATCGCCTACGACGAAGAGACCGTGCGCCAGTACATGCGCGAAGCGGTGACGTTTTCGCAGGAAAGGCCGGTGCTGATCGACCGGTTTCTGGAAGATGCGACCGAAGTGGATGTAGATGCGCTGGGCGATACCGAAAGTGTTCTGATCGCGGGCATCATGGAGCACATCGAAGAAGCCGGCGTACATTCGGGCGACAGCTCGTGCGTGCTGCCGCCGATGTCGCTCACGGCGAAAGATATTGTCACCATCGAGGACTACACGGTGCGGCTGGCGCTGGCGCTGAAGGTGGTGGGCCTGATGAACGTGCAGTACGCGATCAAGGACGGCGTAGTGTACGTGCTGGAGGTGAATCCACGGGCGTCACGGACCGTTCCGTATGTCAGCAAGGCTACGGGCGTGCCGCTGCCCAAGGTGGCGGTAGGTTTGATGCTGGGCCGCAAGTTGCAAGAGCTGACGCATCTGACGCACGGGATGGCGTCGGGACGGCTTCCTGTGACGCAGAGCTTCGTGAAATCGCCGGTGTTCCCCTTCAACAAGTTTCCGGGTGTGGACCCGGCGCTCGGACCCGAGATGCGCTCCACCGGCGAGGTGATGGGGGTGGGCGAAAGCTTCGGCGAGGCGTTCGCCAAAGCGCAATTGAGCGCGGGCACGCCGCTGCCCGCGAGCGGGACCGTATTCATTAGCGTGAATGAGCGCTACAAAGCCGAGGCCGCGCAGGTGGCACGGCGTTTCGCGGAACTGGGATTCAATCTTGTGGCAACGCGCGGAACGGCTGCGGCCATTGAAGCGGCGGGACTGCGCTGCAAAGTGACTTTCAAGGTGAACGAGGGACGGCCCAACGCGGTGGATCTGCTGAAGGCGGGGGCGATTCAACTGGTCATCTACACGGCGACCGGCGCGTTGTCATTCTCCGACGAGAAAGCCATCCGCCGCAGCGCCGTTTCATTTCGCGTGCCTTGCATCACGACCCTCAGCGGAGCGCGCGCCGCAGTGGAAGCCATCGCCGCGCGCAAACGGGAGCCGGTGCGCGTGTGGAGCTTGCAGCAGATTCACGAATCCAAGCGGACGGCGGTGTAGAGGGAGGTACAGGAACGGGGCGCCCGAGAGCGCCCCGTGGGAACAGGCGCGAAGCCTGTGCCGCGTCGAAAAGATTGGACCCTGTGCTGATGACTTCTTGGTCCCCTTCTCATCGGGGCATTCGCCAGCTTAACACAGGTGACAATCGCCCCTGGGGCGACGCTATAATTGTCCCACGATATTACGGGTTGACGGTGCAGTTTCAAACCTTCGACGAGGATTATCTTCGGCGGTTGCGCGACGGCGATTCCCAAGTGGAGCAGCACTTTGCCGCGTATTTCGGCGAGCTGATTCAACTGAAGCTGAGACGCCGGGTGCGCGCGCGCCAGCTCGTAGAAGACATCCAGCAGGAAACGCTGTGCCGGGTTCTCAAGACGCTGCGGAACCCGGAGGGGCTTCGCGACGCCCGCAAGCTCGGCGCATTTGTCTGCGCGGTGTGCAATCACGTTGCCATGGAGTTGAGCCGGTCGGAGAACCGGTATGAAGCATCGGAGCACGATTTCGATGATCAGGCGGCAGCCGGGCAGGATCCGGATACGGCTCTCATCAATGAGCAGCGGCGCCGGCAGGTGACCAAGATCCTCGATAAGCTCGAAGAGCGCGACCGCAAGCTGCTGCGGGCGGTGTTTCTGGAAGAGCTCACGGGCCCGGAAGTCTGCCGCCGTTTCGATGTGCAGCCGGACTACCTGCGGGTCCTGATTTTCCGCGCCAAGGCGCGGTTCCGACAGGAATTCGCGCGAGAGGCGGGTTCGGGGAAATGAAACGCTGGGCCGCCGGAGCACACTATCTCCATGGAGACAAGGGTTGATGGATCACGAAACGGCCATTCGGATCCAGGCGGCGGAGCGCTACGTCCTGGAAGAGTTCCCGGCGGAGGAACGAGCCGCGTTCGAGGAGCATTTCTTCGAATGCCCGGCATGCGCGGAGGAGGTCCGGTCGGCCACGATTTTCGCGGCCAACGCCAAAGCCGTTTTGCGAGACGAGCGGGCCAGAGAGCAGGCGAAACTGGAGCGCGCGGCGG
>JASHOO010000740.1 GCA_030041035.1 Bryobacteraceae bacterium
CTCAGAGCCCAAAATAGCAACGGGAGTGGAGAAAAATCCTACGACGGGCTAGGGCCTCAGGAGTCAGCGAAGCAGCTTTTCATTCCACAGGCAATGACGACATCCAACTGCTGATTCTCGCTCAGCTTGGCGGGTGCTGTGGCCGTGGTCCAAAGTTCCTGCTTATCATAACCAGCGATGGGGGATGCCTTAAGAATTCCTAAGGCGTTCAGAGTGTATCGCGCATTCTTGTTGTTCCTTGGCGCACCGTATTTTCCCGGCTTGATTCCCACCACCGCACCGGCTTCACACAAACCGAGAAATGCGGCACGGGGACATCCTTTGAACTGCACCGACAAGCTGTCTGACATTTGTGAGACAGCTAAATCCCACGCGTCTCCAGGCGACATGCCTTTAGCTTGTACACATTTCGTAGCGAGGATCGCAGCTTGGCCGAACTGTCCCACGATTTCGGGTTATTGTAAAGCAGCCTTTGGACGAAGTTCTAGGCTATTGACAACGCCACAGCACAGGCGCACAATCATTTGGCAAGCTGGTGGGGGCTTCCCGCAAGCAACTCGCAGAAAACAGCCGCGCTATTGCGGCTGGAGGTGACACATCGAACCTGGCAAGAATAAGGGCGGTTGCACCTGGTCCCGAAGGACAGGAAGTAAGAAGACCAACGAACGATGAGATTAGGCGTGCGTGGATGAACTCCGCTTCCGCGCCAATAGCGCTGCTAAGCTGCTGATGATCGGCAACGAGGGTCTTTGAGTCTAAATGGAATCGACGGTGCACCGCCCTTTTTTCGTTTCTCGGGTGCACCGTAGCAGGGCGCTCCTTCAGGTAGGCATGAGTTGCCCCGATGATCAGTCTGCTCTACTGAGAGACTTCTGGATACTCGAAAAACCGGTTTTGGATTGTTTCAATTATGCGCCCCGTTTGGGGGTCAACAATCTCTGCGCAGATGTACGAGAAGCGTGATAGTGCAAACACGCGATGTGTGGCAGCGCGCGCCTCAAACGCTGATGGAAAGGATCGCGGATCTCCGTTTTCCCTTGTTTTGTCAGGTCGAACCCAATAAAGGTACACCATAGCAACACATGTGGCAGTGATCGTTGCCGTTTTGGGACAGCTTCCGATAGGCAACCCGGACCACGAATCCATCTATGCATCCTGTTCGGGAGCTTTCAGTCACCGCCCGATGTGCATGTTACTCAAAACCAGGCTGGGATTTCAATCCCCTTGGGGGCACTCCGCTGAACTCTGGATATGAGTGCCTTGGTGATACGCCAACGCCCGACTGATTCGTTCCTGATCCTGCCCAAGATATTCCAGTTTGGCTGCTAGCGCCTTAACCAGGTCGTGATCCTGTCGAAGCTCAGCATGTCGCAGCCTCTCTTGCAGCCGGAATTGCATTTGCGTAAGCGCACCCCACCCGCGCCAAAGCCGATCACATTCAACGCATCGATTTTCAGACGCTTTCAACATCTGGGCCGATTTCAGCTACTGGGCCGCTTGCCCCTTCGCCAACGCAGGCACTTTCCCCAACTGCTGCATCAGCCAGAGCACCATTTAAGTTGTTTCCAGCCGCCTGTGCCCACGCAACCGGAACGCAAGGGCCAACAAAGCAAATCCGAACAAAACAGCATAGACCCCAATCCAGATCACAATGGCCAATGCTCCAGGCCCCGGTGCCATCAGGATTAATATCCCAAACAGCGCAGACAGCACGCCCATCAAAAGCAGAAACCATTCATTTGTGATTACCTTGCGGAGTCGAATGCCCGCGACAATCTCAAACACCCCAGTGAAAATCGCCCAAAATGCAATCACGTAAAGCAAAGTTATTGCAGTGATCGCAGGCCACATGAATGTGATGATGCCAGCGATGATGCCGATTACCCCTTCAATCAGCAGCGCCCAATGGTGTGACGCAACTCTGAAGGACGCCACGACATTGAAAAACCCGTCCACCAAGGCATAAGCTCCGAACAAAAACACAAACGTGACGAGCGTGATGCCAGGAAGAACGAACGTCAGCAATCCGAACAGCACGGCAGCCACGCCGCGCAGAGCTAGTGCCCACCAGTTTTTTGCAAGCGCATCGAGCATACGGAATCTCCAGGTGGTGGAGAAGTATATCGCCGCATGGGTGATGGGTTCAAGCATATTGCGAAATCTGCGCCCGCCACTTGACAACAACAAGCGCTTGTGGTATAATGTGTTTTATGAAGCCGAAAAAGCCTTCAGCCATGTCCCAAGCCGCAGCAATGCTCGGCAAGAAGGGCGGTAAACGAACTCTGGAGTTGTATGGCCCAGAGCACTTTTCCGCTGCCAACAAAGCCCGCAAAACACGCGGTGGGGGTTGGCCGAAGGGCAGACCGAGGAAACCGAAGGTCGGAGGAACAAAGTAATGGCGGTGTATAAACGCGGTGATGTTTGGTGGTACGAATTCATTTTCGCTGGCAAGCGGGTTCGGGAGTCCGCTAAGACAAGCCGAAAAACGATTGCTCTTGAGGCGGAGCGCCAAAAGCGACTTGAACTGGAAAGAGCGCTGTCTGGGATGCCGGTCGAAGGGCGAGAAGGTCGTATCCGATCTGTTGCCGATGCCCTGAGATGTTACGTCAACACCTACAGTATTAATCACAGGAAGACCGCTGTCGCTTATGTGAAGTCGTGCACCAAGAACGTTGAACGCCTACTTGGGAACATTCTGCTGCCGGACTTAACTGAAGACCGAATCCGTAATTACATGGCTGTGCGGCAACGTGAGCGTGCTTCTGGAAGAACGATCAATGCCGAACTGGGCGAGTTGAGTCGGGCTATCGGCCACCACTGGTCAAACCTCTGGCCCAGAGTGCGAAAGCTCCAAGAGCGACGAGACGTGGGAAAAGCACTATCACGCGCACAGGAACGGCGGCTTCTTGATGCAGCGGATAAGAACCGATCTCCTAATGTCAAAACAATGGTTCGCGTTTCACTCCTCACAGGCCTGCGTGCCGGGGAGTTGGCTTCTCTGGCATGGGGGCGTGTGGATTTCGCAAATCGTATTGTGACGGTTGGCGAGTCCAAGTCGGAAGCAGGACGCGGGCGTCAGATCCCGATGAACGAGGATCTATATCGCGTGCTTTCCAGTCATGCACGTTGGTTTACTACTCGATTCGGCACAACCAAACCCGAGTACTTCGTGTTTCCGCATGGCTCTCCATTTCCGAATGATCCTACGCGGCCTACAGTTGAGTTGAAAACGGCGTGGGATTCTATCCGAACCTCAGCGGAAGTTGATTGCCGATGGCATGACCTAAGACACACAGTGTGCACCAAGATGGCTGAGGCGGGCGTACCAGAATCAACCATGCTCGCCATCATGGGCCACATGAGCCGTGCGATGCTGGAGCGCTATTCACACATTCGCATGGCGGCGAAGCGTGAGGCTGTCGAGGCGCTACGACTGGAATCAAATTCCGATTTTGTAGAGCCAGTCCCCACAAAAGTCCCCACAATTGCCCATGCTGCCGCAAAGTTAAAGACAGTAACTTCTTGAAAGTATTGGTGAGCCGGGCGGGACTCGAACCCGCGACCCTTTGCTTAAAAGGCAAATGCTCTACCGCCTGAGCTACCGGCCCGGTTGGGGTGGGACGCTCTCAGCTTAGCATACGGTCTGACGAGAACTGATGCACCGCCCCCCTCCCCCCCTCCCGTTGGACGCGCGTGGACCCAGGTGTAAAAATATTTCCATGCCCGAACCTGTCGTTCTGATTGCCAACGGGGATCTGCGCCTCGCCGCGAATCAAATGTGCTGGCCTGCGCAAGCGAAGGCTGAAGAAGCGGTGTTTCAAGCGATTCGCCGCGAAGGGTGCGAAGTCCGCCGCGGCCATCTATACGATCCCGCGAAACAGCACGGCTTCATCGATAGCCAGAAACGTGGCATGGAGGTTTTTCGTGAGATCCCGCCCGAGGCGCCGCTGCTGGTCGTGGAGGCGGTCTGGCAGTACAGCCATCACGTTCTGCACGGCTTGTACACGCATCGCGGCCCTATTCTCACCGTTGCCAACTGGAGCGGCCAGTGGCCCGGCCTGGTCGGCATGCTGAACTTAAACGCCTCACTCACCAAAGCGGGCGTAGCGTACAGCACGCTGTGGAGCGGCGATTTCAGCGACGATTTCTTCCTGATCGGCCTGCGTCACTGGCTGACCGGTCAGCCGGTGAAGCACGATACCAGCCACGTGCATCCGCTCAAGGATTTCAAGCTGCCGCCGCGCGCCGAGAAAATCGCTGACGTGCTCGCCACCGATCTGCGGCGCAACAAAGCCATCATGGGAGTCTTCGACGAGGGCTGTATGGGCATGTACAACGCCATCATTCCCGACGAACTGCTGCATCCCACCGGCGTATTCAAAGAGCGGCTCAGCCAATCGGCGCTGTTTGCGGCCATCGAGCGAATTCCCGATGAAACAGCGCAAGCCGTGCGTTCCTGGCTCGATGCGCGCGGCATGCAGTTCCGCACCGGCGCCGACCCGGAAACCGAGTTAACCGACTCCCAGATCCTGGAGCAGTGCAAGATGTATATCGCCGGTATGCGCATCGCCGACGACTTTGGCTGCGACGCCATTGGCATCCAGTACCAGCAGGGCCTGAAAGATCTGACGCCCGCCTCGGATCTCGCCGAAGGACTGTTCAATAACGTGGACCGCCCTCCGGTACGCGATGCCCGTGGCCGGGTGCTTTACGAGAACCAGGCGCTGCCCCATTTCAACGAAGTGGATGAGTGCGCGGGTCTCGACGCGCTCGTGACCAACCGCATCTGGACGCACCTCGGATATGAGCCGGAAACCACGCTGCATGACCTGCGCTACGG
Source organism: Bryobacteraceae bacterium (assembly GCA_030041035.1). Taxonomy (GTDB): domain Bacteria; phylum Acidobacteriota; class Terriglobia; order Bryobacterales; family Bryobacteraceae; genus QHXW01. The sequence continues at coordinate 4,841 of JASHOO010000740.1, forward strand.
AGAAACCTACGCCAACGACAGCGACGAATTCGTCTGGGTTTTCGAAATCTCCGGCGCCGTTCCGCCGAACCATCTGGCGGGCGGATACGCTGGCGCGGTCAGTGAACGCCAACCGCCCATGTATTTCCGGCTGGGTGGTGGCACCATCAAGGGCGTCAGCAAACCAGGGGAGATCGTCTGGAGCCGTATTTTCGTGGACAACGGCGCCCTCAAAGCCGACCTGGGCCGCGCCAAGGCCGTTGATCTGCCGAAGGAGGAAACCGAGCGGCGCTGGCAAATCACCACACCCCAATGGCCCATCATGCACGCCGTGACCTACGGTGTGACGCGCGATCAGATGATGGCGCGCCACAAGTCAAACCACATTCAGGTAGCTTACGCACCGGATGCCGAGGGCGCCAATCTCGCCCTAGCCGCGAAAGCTGCTACCTTTCGCGAAATGGGCATGGACGTCGCCATCTGCGGCACCCAGAACGGGCTGTTATAATCCGGGAGAAACTCACCGCCCAGTTGGCGGATCTGGCTGCGTTCGGGCAACCATGACGGTTGCGGTTCTCACACGTAACTCCTTCCTTAATTCCACAGCCTGCCGTGGAAGAAAGACCAAACCTCCCTGCCGCGCCAAAGCAAAGTCGTTCATCCGCCATCGCGCGCGCATGATACCGCTGGCGCTGTGATTCGTTCCGAGAAGTAGGTGTCCGAGCTCATGGGCGATGATCAGGCCGAGCAATTGACCCACGGGACTGGCGCTGCTGCAAGACCAGCCGCTGCAAATCCTGCTCATGCTGATCGAGCGGCCGGGAGACGTGGTCACAAGGGAGGAGATTCAGGCTCGGCTGTGGCCATCGGGAAGGATCGTTGAGTTTGAGCACAGTATCGGCACAGCCATCAAGAAGCTCGCACCGGTTTTCTCAATGTATGGGGTATTCGCTTCGACCCCGATGCAGGGCGCCCGCACAGCCAGCCTTTCCAGGTGACCTCATTCGAGAGTCCGAATCTGATGGTGGCGGATGACACGAACTGGCTTTCCATGTCGCTTTCCGGCAACCGGCTGGTGTTTTCTATGAAGGAGACAGCCGGCAGTATTTGGGAGTTGGACGATGCGGACCGGTAAGTCCTCCATTCACTTCGGGCTGTTATAATCCGATAAAGCTTACCGCCCGAGTGGCGAAACTGGCAGACGCGCTGGATTTAGGTTCCAGTGGCCGCAAGGCCGTGAAGGTTCAAGTCCTTTCTCGGGCACCAATCTCGCACTCCGGATGGAGGCTCGATGTGGATCTGAAAGAACAGGTGCAGGAGAAATACGGCGAAGCGGCGCGGCGCGTCAGCTCCGGCACCGGCTCCTGCTGCGGGTCGGCTCCCGGTTCTGTTGGATGTGCCGACCCGATCACATCGAATCTCTACGACGCCGGCCAGACGAGCGCAATTCCCGCCGACGCGGTGCTCGCGTCCCTGGGCTGCGGCAACCCGACGGCCTTAGCCAAGCTCAATCCGGGCGAAACAGTTCTCGATCTCGGCTCTGGCGGAGGCATCGACGTACTGCTGTCGGCCAGGCGTGTCGGGCCTGCCGGCAAAGCGTACGGCCTGGATATGACCGATGAGATGCTGGCGCTCGCCCGTGAGAACCAGCGCAAAGCCGGCATCAGGAACGTCGAGTTTCTCAAAGGCGAGATCGAAAACATCCCCTTACCCGACAACTCCGTTGATGTGATCATCTCGAACTGCGTGATCAATCTCTCGGCGGATAAAGACCGCGTGCTGCGCGAGGCCTTCCGGGTGCTCAAACCAGGCGGGCGGTTCGCGGTCTCCGATGTGGTCGTCCGCGGCGAGGTCCCCGCTGAGGTGCGGCGCAGCATGGAGCTGTGGGTGGGCTGTATCGCCGGGGCGCTTCGAGATGAGGAATATGTGTCCAAACTCGCTAAGGCGGGCTTTAATTCCATCGACATTGAGCCAACCCGCGTCTACGGCATTGAGTATGCCCGGCAGTTTCTCGCCGAAAAAGGCATCGATGTGGATGCGGTCGCCCCGCAGGTGGAAGGTAAGTTCATGAGCGCTTTCGTCCGTGCCGTAAAACCGCTCCCCTAGAGAGCGTCCTGGAGGCTTACCCTTGCATCCAAGGGGAGTAACGTCTAAATCAGGAGAGGAAATACATGAGCAAAGAAGCAACCGCCACGGAATCAGGAGTTTCCACCTGGGAGATCGATCCGGCGCATGCCCACGCCCAGTTCAAAGTCCGGCACATGATGATCGCCAACGTGAAGGGTGAATTCACTAAGCTCGCGGGAACGGTCAAGTGGGACGGTTCCGATATCACGCGCTCCAGCGTTCTGGTCACGGCGGATTCCGCCAGCATCAACACCCGGGAACCGCAACGAGATGCACATTTGAAAAGTGCGGACTTCTTGCATGTGGAGCACCATCCCGCCCTAACCTTCCGATCCACGAAGATCACGCGCACCGATGACGGGCTGGAACTCACCGGCGATCTGACCATTCGTGGGACCACTAAACCCGTGACTTTTCTTGTAGATGGACCGACACCGGAAACCAAGGACCCGTGGGGCAATACCCGGGTCGGTGTCGAAGCCAGCGCGTCAATTGACCGGAAGGACTTCGGCCTCGTGTGGAATGCATCGCTCGAGGCCGGCGGCGTACTAGTCGGCGACAAGGTGCACATCACGGTGGACGCGGAATTAATCAAGAAATAGCGGGCGTCCGAAAGCGGGAAGCCGGTTCCCAGGAATGGGAAGCTCCGTAGATCTAATCCATTGAAAACAAGGGCTGTTTCAATGGCTGGCGTCTTGCATTTGAAGGCGGAATATGCAAGATCTTCGCTTTGCCCTGCGCACGCTGCGTAAGAGCCCGGTTTTCAGCACGATAGCCATCTTCTCCCTGGCCGTGGGGATCGGCGCCAATACCGCCATCTTCACCCTGATGGACCAGTTGCTGCTGCGCTATCTGCCCGTGAAACACCCCGAGCAACTGGTCATGCTGGACCAGCCAACCTACACATCTGGCCAGGTGTGGATCGACCACTCGTTCTCCTACCCGATGTACCAGGATTTCCGGGATAAAGGCCAGGTTTTCAATGGGGTGCTGGCGCGGGCGCCGCTCGCGATGAGCGTGGGCTACCACGGGCAGACTGAGCGCGCCGAGGGAGAGATTGTTTCCGGCAACTACTTCGAGGTGCTGGGCATTTCCGCTTTCCTCGGGCGGACGTTGACTGCGGATGATGATCGTACTCCAGGCGGGCATCCGGTGGCTTTTCTGACCTATGGCTATTGGACGCGCCAGTTCGGGGGCGATCGCTCGATTCTGAACCAGACGTTGCTCATCAACGGACATGCGTTGACGGTTGTGGGGATCGGGCCGCCCGGCTTCTCGGGGATGGAAGTGGGCCGCGCCTGCGACGTCATGGTGCCGATCATGATGGAGCCGGAATTGGCCTCCTCGACCGTCAACCCGCTGGAAAACCGGCGCGTGTGGTGGCTGAACGTGTTCGCGCGGATCAAGCCGGACGTCTCGCCGAAGCAGGCGGATGCGGGCATCAACGTGCTTTTCCATCAAATCAACGCTGAGGAGTTTCGGGCGATGCCGGCCGCGCCGCCCCGGTTCCGCGACCGATTCGTGAACAAGCACCTGAGCCTGCTGCCGGGCGGAAAGGGGCTTTCCGAACTTCGCGAGCACACCTCCGAGCCGCTCCGGGTGCTGATGGCGATGGTCGGGCTGGTTTTGCTGATCGCCTGCGGCAACGTAGCCAATCTGCTGATTGCGCGGGCTACGGGAAGACAGAAGGAGATTGCGGTTCGCCTGGCGCTGGGAGCTCGGCGCGTGCAGATTGTGCGGCAGCTTCTGGTGGAAAGCATGCTGCTCGCGGCGTTGGGCGGCGCGGCGGCATTGCTGATCGCTTCCTGGGCGAGCTATTTCCTCTTGCATTTTCTGCCATTCGAAGGGATAGGCCTGACGACTGCCCCGGACATGCGGATTCTGTCGTTCAACTTCGCCATGGCGATAGCGGCCGGTCTGCTGTTCGGTCTCGCGCCGGCTCTCCGGGCAGCGCGGCCCGACCTGGCAGTCACGCTGAAAGACCAGGCCGGGAGCGTGGCGGGCGGATTCGCGCAGGTGCGATTTCGGAAGCTGCTGGTGGTGGCGCAAATAGCGTTTTCGCTGCTGTTGCTGGTTGGTGCGGGGCTATTCGCCCGCAGCCTGTACAACCTGAAGAATCTCGATCTTGGATTTCGCGCCGGGAACGTGATGACGTTTACGCTGGATCCCTCTCTGAACGGTTACGACGAGAGTCGCATTCAGGCTTTCTATGCGAGGTTGCAGAGCGACATCGAAGCGCTGCCCGGAGTGCGTAACGTGTCCCTGGTGGATAACGCGGCGTTGACCGAGGACGTGGACCAGGTCTCGGTAACCGTAGAGGGGCGTCATCCGAAGGAGAGCGGACAAATCATTCCCTGGGTGCAACGGGTGGGGCCGGGGTACTTCACGACGCTCGGCATTCCCTTAGTCGCGGGGCGAGAGTTCACGAAGCGGGACGGGAAGGGCGCGCCGCTGGTGGGGATGATCAACGAAACGGCGGCGCGCAGCTTCTTCCCCAATCAGAACCCGCTGGGCAAGCATTTCGGTTTCGGCGAGAGGCGCGGGATCGCCGATATTGAGATTGTCGGCGTGGTGAAAAATGACAAGAGTGCCGGACTCAAGAGAATGGCACCCGAATTTGTCTACGTGCCATACATGCAACAGGACATCGGGAAGATGACGGTGTGCGTGCGAACGGTGAAAGCACCGGAGCAATTGGCCGCATTTCTTCGCCAGGCCGTCAAGCGAGAGGATGCCAGTTTGCCGGTATTTGGCGTGAAGACGATGGAAACGGAATTGGACGAGAGTCTGTTTGCCGAGCGGCTGATTGCGGCGCTATCAGCCTCATTCGGGTTTCTGGCGACCATGCTGGCGGCGATCGGTCTATACGGCGTGATGGCGTACCTGGTGGCGCGGCGGACGCGGGAGATCGGGATTCGCGTCGCGCTGGGCGCAGACCCGGGGAAAGTAGTGCGGATGGTGATGCGCGAAGTCGCGTGGATGGCGGCGATCGGGATCGCGATTGGAATGCCCTGCGCCATCGCGCTGGGACGGTTCATCCAGTCGCAACTGTTCGGGCTCGAGTCCTACGATCCGATGACGCTCGCTCTGGCGACGGTGACGCTGGGGGCAGCGTCGGCCGCGGCTGGTTACATTCCGGCGTTGCGGGCGACGCGCGTGGATCCGGTGGTGGCGCTGAGGTACGAGTAAATGACCGGGATGTTCTCGAGCATCCGGTATGCGGTTCGTGCGTTCCGGCGTAATCCTTTATTCACGGCAGTAGCGGTGGTCTCGCTGGCTTTGGGGATCGGGGCAAACACGGCGGTGTTCACGCTGCTCGACCAACTTGTGCTGCGCCTGTTGCCGGTGAAGGAGCCGCAGCGGCTGGTGATGATCTGGCCGACAGGGCCGGCAATGGGCGGCGAAGATGGCGAGCGCGCTTCTTCCTATCCCATGTGCGAGGAGTTTCAGCGGAGAGCGGGCGCATTCGACTTCGTATTTTGCCGCTACGACCAGCAGGTAGCGGTAGGGTTTCACGGCGGCACGGAGCGGGCAGATAGCGAGCTGGTGTCGGGCAATTATTTTCAGGCGCTCGGCGTTCGACCGGCGCTGGGACGAGTGTTTTCGCCGGAAGCCGACGATCGGATCTACAAGGGACATCCATCGGTTGTGCTGAGCTACCGGTACTGGGTGAGCCGGTTCGCGGGCGATCCGAAGATTGTCGGCCAGAAGATCCTGGTGAACCAGTATCCGATGGAGGTGGTGGGCGTGGCGCCTCCGGGGTTTACGGGACTGGATCCGGCGGCCTCACCGCAGCTCTGGGTGCCGATCCAAATGGAGCCGCTGATGATACCGGGGCAAGACGCCCTGGGAGACCGGCGCGAGCACTGGGTGCAGATTTTCGCGCGCCTGAAACCGGGCTACACGGTGAAATCGGCACGCGCGTCGTTGCAGCCGCTGTTTCACCAGATCCTCGAGCGTGAGGCCCAGGAACCTGCGTTGCGCCAAATATCGAAATATGACCGGCTACGTTTTCTGAGGCGCACCATTGAGGTCGAGACGGCGGCGACGGGTTACTCGGAGATGCGCGAGCGCTACTCGACGGCGCTGGTGGTGCTCATGTCGATGGCGGGACTGATTCTATTGGTCGCGTGCTCGAATGTGGCGAGCCTGCTGATTGCCAGG
>JASHOO010000741.1 GCA_030041035.1 Bryobacteraceae bacterium
TGCAGCCGGTGAGCCAGCGCCCGCGGTGTCGGATAATCGAACAGCAATGTCGCCGGCAGGCGCAAACCGCTCGCCGCAGAAAGCCGGTTGCGCAGCTCCACCGCCACCAGCGAGTCCAGACCCAGCTCCTGCAACGGCCGCTCGGGCTCCACGCTGTCGAGGGAGGCGCTCAACACCGTCGCGGCGGTGCTGCGCACCAGCTCAAGCAGCAGCTGCTCGCGCTCGCCCGCCGACAGCCCGGCTAGGCGCTGCTTGATCCCCGTCGCCGCCGCGCGCATGAGCGCCAGAGCCGGTACGCCCCGGCGCAGTTTGGAACGCTGAATTTTACCGGTCGCGCTCTTTGGCAAATCGATGCAAAACTCGACCCAGCGCGGATATTTGTAGGGAGCAAGGGACGCCTTGACGTGCTCCTGCAATGTATGCGCCAACTCATCAGTAGCGTCCTCGCCGGGCTTGAGCACCACGAAGGCCTTTGGCCTGATCAGCTCCTCCTCGTCCGGCCATCCGATAACCGCTGCTTCAAGAACTGCGGAATGGGTGCAGAGCGCTGCTTCGACTTCGGACGGCGCAACATAAATCCCACTCACCTTGAACAAGTCGTCACAGCGACCGCAGTGGACATAGTAGCCGTCATCGTCCATCATGTATTTGTTTCCGGAGCGGGTCCATTCTCCTAGGAAGACCTCACGCGTGCGTTGATGGTTGTTCCAGTACATGATCGCGCTGGTCGGCCCGCGCACCAGCAGCTCCCCAATCTCTCCGGTCTTCTGGATGACGTCGCTGCCATCATCGACAAGGCGGACGTCGTAACCGGGCACAGGTTTGCCGGTGGTGCCATATTTCACATCATTGGGGGAGTTGGAAAGGAAGATATGCAGCATTTCGGTCGAGCCGAGGCCGTCCAGGATGTCGACCCCATATCGCTCTTTCCAGCGCCGACTAATGCTTGCAGGCAGAGCCTCGCCGGCGGAAACGCAATATTTCAGTTTAAGCTCGGAACGCTCGGGTGCGTCCGGATGGGCGAGGAACGCTGCGTAAAAGGTTGGATCGGCATAGAACACGCTGACGGGATGGCGCCGCAAAATCGCGGCTACGCCCTTCGGAGTGGGACACTCGGGCGAAAGAATAGTCGTGGCGCCTACAGCCATCGGAAAGGCCATGGCGTTGCCAAGCCCGTAGGCAAAGAACAGCTTGGAGACGGAATAGCAGACATCGTTCTCTTTAAGTCCGAGCACGCCTGCACCATAGAGGTCGGCGATATGGCGCAGATCGGAATGAGCATGCACAACGCCAACGGGAGTCCCGATCGACCCCGAGGTGTAGAGCCAGAAACACATGTCGTCCCGCGTGGTCAGCGCCGTGTAAGTCTCCGGGCTCGCGTCCTCCAAGAGACCTTCGAAACTGCTGTGACCGCCCGCCTCCTCTGCAGAGACAACGACATGCAGGAGATCCGAGCTCGCGTGGATCAGGTTCTCAAATTTTGCAAGGAGCGGTTGTGACACGACCAGGAGCTTCGCGCGGCTGTCTGCGAGCATGAAGCGATAATCGTCCTCGCTCATCATCGTATTGACGGGGATCGGAATGACACCCGCCTTGATGGCGCCGAGAAAGGCAGTAGGCCAATCGATCGTATCGAGAAGAGCGAGCAGGATGCGCTCCTCCCGCCGGATCCCCAGCGAGCGCAGGCCGTTGCCAAAGCGCTCTACACGTTCGGCCAGTGCAGCATAAGTCCACGATCCGCGTGGATCGATAAAGGCGGGCTTGTTCGCGCGACCTGCGGCGAGATTTCGATCTAGAACGTCGGCTGCAAAGTTGTAGATACGCGGAACCGCTGCGATCGCGGCGCAGGCATCAGACGTTCTATTTGCACGCCCGGTCGGCACTCGACTGGACTCCAATGGTGCCTCTAAAGGCTTTTCGGCCTCGGCGATTATACCAGCGCGATCACAGCAATAACAAGGAAGTGTTTAGGTATGGCCCTTCGGTCCACCGAACGGCATGAAAATGATGTCAGCGGCGCCGGTGGTCGAAGGCCGGTGCAACACTGGAAACCGAATTCCGAGGAAGTGTTTGGCCTCAGGACGCGGGAAGAACCGATAATTGGGCGCGGAAGTCTGCCTGTGAGGCGGCGGACGCAGCCCGCGAGCGTGACTATCGAATACGAGTCGTCCTCCACCGGTCTGCCGCAGAGGAGCGCAGACTATGGAATCACTTTACGGCACAGTGGCAGGTTTGGACGTCCACAAGAAGACAGTGGTCGTGGTGGTGTTACAAAGTGTGCAACCTGACCAGGATTATGCCAGCGGCATCTTCGGCACCACGCAGTTTGGAATGCAAGAGCTGGTCGCGTTTCTGCGGCAACACGGAATCACGCACGCGGCCATGGAATCAACAGCCCAGTATTGGCGACCAGTATGGATGGCACTGGAAGGCGAGTTTACGTTGACGTTGGCGCAGGCGCGCTCCACGCGAGCGCGGCGTGGCCGTAAGTGGGACACGGCCGATGCCCGGCGAATCGCAAAGCGACTGTTGTCCGGGGATCTGACCGTCAGCTAAGTGCGCTTGCGAAATCAGATCGAGGTTCTGCTCGAACAAGCGCAGATCAAGATCTCCTCGATGGTGAGTGACATTCTGGGTAAGAGCGGGCGGCGCATGTTAGACGCTTTGGTCGAGGGCATTGAGGACCCGGTGGAGTTGGCTTCTTTGGGAGATCGCCGACTGCACGCCAGTAAAGAGCAACTCGCCGATGCACTCAGTGGTCACTTGACGAAGCCGCAACGGATCGTGCTCCGGCTCTACTTGCAACAGATTGAGCATATTGAACGACAAATAGCCGATCTCGATCAAGCCCTAGCCGCGGCTCTGGCACCCCATCAGGATGCCATCGAACGTCTCTGCGAGATCCCCGGTGTCAGCGTGCGAACTGCCCAACACATAATTGCAGAAACTGGGCCACGCGCCGAAGTTTTCCAGTCGGCGGGCAAGCTGGCGTCCTGGGTGGCGATCTGTCCGGGTCAGCAGGAAAGCGCCGGCGTTTCCGTCAGCGGCCGCTCCGCCAAAGGCAACTGGATGATGCGGCGGGCGCTTTCGCAAACCGCCTGGGCAGCCATTGCGACGAAAGGCCGCGAGGCGCAGCGTCGCTTTCGAGCTTGGCGCCCGCGACTCGGGACGCAGAAGGCTGCGTGGGCAGTCGCGCATTATCAACTGAGAGTTATTTGGAAAGTTCTACACGAGGGGGTCCACTACCGGCAGCCGGATACCGAAGCCTTAACTCATCGCGCTCTAATCGCGAGAGCCAAGCGCGCCCTCACCGAACTTCGCAAGCTGGGGTACGACGTCTCGATCATACCGCCACAGCCACAGCCCTCCGCTTCCGGCAGTTGAGCGGTTATTTTCGAGCGTGTTGCAAAATGTCAAGGCACTAGAAATGTCTCTTCCTGGCAAAGTAGAAATGTCCCCTTTTGCC
>JASHOO010000742.1 GCA_030041035.1 Bryobacteraceae bacterium
ACCGTGAGCACAAGGCTATGGGCGGCGTATTGCTCATCCAACACCTTCAGTTGTTGTGTCTGCGCTCCCGCCTCGGGCAGGCCGTGAAGCAATCCAATCTCGACGGGAGGCAAATCGAGCCGCAGTTCGTGAATGGTACTGGGAGCCGAAGTACACGCGTCACGTGGCGCGCTCTGCGCCACCAGGCATAACCGCTCCGGCTCGGACGATTTCGCCTCGACGATGAGCTGCTCACCCGTCCGCTTGAACTCCAGCTCGAATTGAGACCCTCCCACCTGCACATGCCGCAGCGTCGCGGAATCCCAGGTTACCGGGAGGTGAGGAGCAAGCCGCAGCGTGTGATCGAGCGCGTCCCAATCCAGTCCGAACAGGCCGCGAATGGCCGGGGTAAACGCCATGGCGGATGACCACGTCTGGTGCGAGCTGCTGCGTCCCAGCGGCTGGAAGAATTCGCCCGAGAGCAGTTCGGTCACCGCGCCCAAATCCTGCGCGTAGGTGAGGTCGGCATTCTGCATCAAGTGGGTAAAGCCCGAGAGGACGCGGCCTGCGCGATATTCGGCGAGCGACACCCAGCCTGTGAACAGCGGCCAGACCGAGCCCTGGTGGTAACTGATGGGATCGTAGACAGGCGACTGCCGGCTCACGTCGCGCGTTCCCCAGTCGGTCGAGAACTCGGCCGAAGCCCAGCGGGTCAGCATTTGGTCAGCACGCGGCAAAGAGAGTTCGCCCGTCCACCACGCCACAGAAGGATAGATGGTGGCCGTTTTGTCGGTGGTGCCGTCCCGGTAGCGGCTGAACGCGTAGAACTGGTTCGATTCGTCGTAGTATTCCGGCGCGAGTTTGGCGCGGATTTTCTCGGATTGATCGTGCGCCGCCTGTGCCAGTGCTTCATCGTGCATGAGCGCCGCCAGATGGGCCATTGACGCACAGGATTGCTGATCGAGCGCCGCCAGATAAACCTCCTGGTGCGGCATTCCGCCCGGCCACGATTCCACCCATCCGGTTCCTTCCGTGTTCTCGTAGATTCCGTCGCCATCGGAATCGTGCGCGCGCGTGAACGCGTAGGCGCGCCTCACGGCATCCCAATGGTCGCGGAGAAAGCTCAGGTCTCCGCTCGTGTTGACGGAATCTTCCATGGCCATGATGAACAGCGGAGTCGAGTCGGCGGCTGCGTAGAAATAGGGCGTTGATTTCCAGTCGACCAGATCCGCCGTTTGCGAAAACTCATGCATCATCTTGCCGTCGGCGCGCTGGCGGCGGATCAGGAATTCGAGCGCCGTGCGGCTCAGCGCGAAATCTCCGTAGGAGTGGACGGCATACAGCGTCCACAGCGTGTCCCGCCCGAAAAACCAGGCGAAACCGGGACGCGCCGAATCGCCGGAGGAATAATAGCCCGCCACCATCCCCGTCTCTCCGTGAAATTTGACACGCGCCTGGTCGATCGCCACCGCGGCCCAGCGCATGGCATCGTCGAAAGCATGATCCGGCGATTCGACCGTCAGCCGCTGGTCGAAGAAATGGGCCCAGTAATTTGCGGTCTGCGAATATAGCCCTGCAATGCGAGCGTTCTCATCCGCCAGTTGCCGCCCCAGTGATTCGGGCTCCGCGCCGCTCGCCATCAGCAGAGGAAAAAACAGATCCGCATCCTTTCGTGGATCGAACGCCAGCTTGAATTCCAGCGGATATGTCTTGGGTCGCTCCTGATAGGGCGGCAGAATGCCGGGCGTACTGCGCGGGATGGCAACAGCGCCGGAAAAAGCCAGGTTGTCGGTGTGGAGCACGTAGTAGCCGCTGTCGCCCTGCTGCACCCACTCGGCATTGGGCCGTCCGAAGTTCGGTGCGGGCCACATCCGCAGCATGTCGGGCTGAAAGCGAAAAGTCAGCCGCAGCGGCCGCACCGCCGCGATCTCAAATATCACCACCGGTCCCGTGGCGGCCTCATCGCCGCGCGGCACGAACATGTGCTGCTTCACGGTGAACGCGGCGTGCGAATAAATAATGGTGGTGCGTTCGGGGCAGACCTCCACCTCAGCCGCCAGTGGATTCAGCTCGATGGGTACAGGATAATCGGCTAGCTCGGCGGTGATGCGAAACGCGCTCAGCACTTTCACCGGGAAAACCCAGGCTTCAAACGAGCCATCCTGCTGCCCGAACACCGCGCCGGTCTCGCCAGCCACGGTGAAGGGCTTCATCAGTTCGGCGGCGCGGACGATCCGCGGCGCACCCTCCGGCATGGGGAAGCGCTCGACCGGATGAAGCGGCAGGTTCTCGGCCATCGCAACAGCCACACCGAAGCACAACCACGCAAGCAGCCAGCGCATCATTCTTCCGACAGGATATAAGAAAGCCGGCATCTGAGCTGAGCCGCGCCCGCAGCGGTCGATTTTCCGCTAGAGCCTGACAAATGACTTCTTGCGATACATCCAAAACAACAGAGACCAAATCACTCCGAGGGCGAATAGCGCTTCCGTGAAGTGATCCCAGCGTCCCAGCCGTGGCAGCAGCTTGCCCATAAAGATATCCGCAATCACACGGAAGTCGAACAGCATCGTGGCTACATAAACCGCCAGCGAATTCATTCCAATCACGATAAAAAAGAATGCCCACCGCTGATAACCGAGCACATCGACGATCCAATAAAATAAGGCCATCGCCAGGAAACTGATGCCGCCCGCCACCAGCACGAACGAACTCGTCCACAGCAGCTTAATGATCGGAAATTCAATGCTCCACAGCATTCCCTGTGCAATGCACGTGATGCCCGCAATCACCAGCAGCAGGATCTTCGTCTTCGCGGGCCGGGCGGAGGCGAGAAGATCTCCCGCCAGCACGCCCAACAGAACGGACGACGCGAACCCCAGGTAACTCAGGAACCACGTATTCTCCCCGTAATGGAAACGGCCGAGAATCGCCCGGTCCACGTAGGCTGCCAGATTACCGGTCGGCGTTAAAACACCGCGTCCCACGCCCGGCACCGGAATGAGTACCACCAGCGCCCAATAGACCAACAGAAATCCAGCCAGCACCACCACTCGTCTACGCGGGCGCACACTCAACACCACGATCACCGCAATCAAATAACCTGCCGCAATCCCGTGCAACACGCTGTAGCAGGGCCGGAAAACTGAAAGATCCCACTCGAGCAGATTGCCCTGGGTCGCCATGCCGATCGCAAACAGGACCACCGAACGCCAAAGCGCATGCAGAAACAGGCTGCGGCTGCTCGCTCCCGCGGCCCTCCTGCGCGCAATCGAAAACGGAATCGCCGCTCCCACAATGAACATAAAGAGCGGCCAAATCAGGTCCCAGCAGTGCAATCCTTGCCAGCGCACATGCTCCAGTTGCGGTACGATAGCGTTCAATAACGGCGTGTGCCAAGCTTTGGCCAGCCCCTCCACCACCGCGCCGCCCCCGATGATCCAAAACATATCGAAGCCGCGCAGCGCGTCCAGAGACTTCAGCCGGATTGATCCGCTTTTTTCTGCCGAGGGCGCGGTCGCCTCTACCGGCGTTTGATCCGTGGCGATGCGCATGGAGGAGACCCTCGGCTCTCTAGGTTATCACCGGACTCGTCTGTTTGTTGCGTCCGATCCGAGATGTAGAGCGGCGCTCACATCACTTCCAGCACGAGACACTTCAAATAACACGTCTCCGGCACCGTCAGCAGAATCGGATGGTCCTGTGCCTGCGTGCGCCGCTCCAGCACGCGTAACTCGCGCCCGGCATCGAGCGCGGCTTCGGCCACAATTTCGAGCAGCATGGCCTCGCTCACATGGTGCGAGCAGGAGCAGGTCACGAGAATTCCGCCGGAGCCGAGCAGGCGCAGCGCGCGCAGGTTGATCTCCTTGTAACCTCGGGCGGCCGCTTCGAGATTCCGGCGCGATTTGGCAAACGCCGGCGGATCGAGCACCACCGCCGAAAACTCACGCCGCGCCGACGCATAGCCGGCCAGCACCTCAAATACGTCCGCCTCGCGAAACTCGACGTTGCTGATTCCATTCGCCTGGCGGTTGGCTTCCGCAGTCGCCAGCGCCGCTGCGCTCGAATCCACCGCCTCCACCGACTCGCACTGCGCCGCCATGTGTAGCGCGAAACCGCCGGTAGAAGTGAAACAATCGAGCGCCTTGCCCTTTGCGTAGCGCGCCGCGGTCACGTAGTTCTCGCGCTGATCGAGAAAAATGCCGGTTTTCTGGCCTTCCAGCAGATCCGCGCGGAACGCGAGACCGTTCATGCGCACCCACACCTCTCGCGGCGCCTCGCCCGATATCACACCGGTTTCGAGCGGCAACTGCTCGTGCCGGCGCACGGCCGCATCGTTGCGCGCCACGATGCCCCGCGGCGCAAACAAATTCACCAGCGCAGCCACGATCCAATCCTTCGCCGCGTCCATGCCTTGATCGAGCGTCTGGATTACCAGATAATCGCCGTAGCGATCCACAATCAGGGCAGGGAGGCGATCGCCTTCGCCATGCACGACGCGATAGGCATCGGTATCGCGCACGACCATGCGCCGATGTTCATTGGCCTCTGCGATGCGCCGCGCGAAAAACTCCGGCCCGATTTCTTCGACTTCACGCGACAGCAGCCGCAGGCAGATTTGCGAAGTTGAGCTGTAATGCGCCATGCCGAGCGCGCGGTGCTGTGGATCGAGAACTTTCACCGCTGAGCCCGGCGCTGCGTTGTCGCGTTCCACTACATCGCTGGAAAAAATCCAGGGATGGCCCGATGCGACTCGATCAGCGCCTTTGCGATTGACCCGGACTTCGGTCAACGCATCGCCTGCAA
>JASHOO010000743.1 GCA_030041035.1 Bryobacteraceae bacterium
CGGAGTAATCATCCGCAGGGAATAATGTGAAGGAAGCGTTGGCTTTGGCCCGCAGCGAAGTGTGCTGGTTCGTCTGCAGCACGACTTCAGCCGGGATGTGCTGCGCATGATCAAGGCGTGAAATCCTTGGCTGTTGTTCCAAAACAGTCGAGGAGGCTTTCATGTCCGATGATCATCGCGCCTTAGTCTCGCAATTCAAAGAGACCCTGACGCAACAGCGATATAGCCCGGTGGTTGTTCACAACTACTGCGTCAATGCCGATATGTTCCTTTCCTATCTGGCAAAGCAAAAAATCACCCTTGAGGCGGTGACGCCGAGGACGGTTGCGCACTATCTGGACCTCGCGGTCCAGCGGTTTCGCCGGCGCCATGACCGGGTTCCCGCGCCGCGTTGGGAAAGCATTCCACGAGCTGGCGTCCATGGATTGTTGAAAGTTGTGCTGAGGCGCTGGCCGCCCGAGCCGATGACATCCGATGGTGACGAACTCCTCTGTCGCGAGGTTTGTAACGAATACCAGAAATGGCTGCAAGAGGAACGCGGGCTAGCAGTCGCATCGGTCGATGCCTTGATGTGGGAGGCCCGGTATTTTTGCAGCTGGTACATCGCGCGCACCGCTGCCGCGAGCTTCAAGGGTCTGGACATCCGGGATATCGATACCTACTTCGCCGTGCGCGCGCCTGGACTGAGGCGCAGGTCTCTGAAAGATGTAGCTGAGCGGCTCCGCTCGTTTACACGACACCTTCACAGGACGTGTCGCACCGCGTCCGACCTGTCCCGACAAATCATCGTTCCGAGGCTGTATGCATATGAGGCTATATCGTCCGTTTTGAGCGTGGATGAGATCGCGACCGTACTGAAATGTGCGCGAAAAGATCAATCCCCTACAGGATTGCGAGACTATGCCATCCTGCAACTCCTGGCGACCTACGGGATGCGTGCTGGGGAGATCAAGCGTCTAAGCCTGAACGATATCAACTGGCGCGCAGATACCTTGCGCATCTGCCATTCGAAAACCGGCGCATACTCGCTTTTGCCGCTAATGCAGCCCGAAGGAGAGGCGCTGATCAATTACTTACGAGACGGGCGGCCGAAGGCCGACGTGCGTGAGATCTTTATTCGTACGCGTGCGCCGTATCAGCCACTATCCCGGGCCGGGATTTACAACGTCGTTCGTCGGCGAACGGAGGCTGCAGGCGTGAATCCCAGCGGCAAACGCGGTCCACACATCTTCCGGCATGCACGCGCAGTCAGTCTGCTACGAGCATCGGTCCCCCGGAAAGTCATTGGCGACGTATTGGGCCATCGTTCGCTAGAAGCGACCACCCCGTATCTGAAACTGGCCATCGAGGACTTGCGCGCCATAGCTCTGGAGATTCCTGGACTGGAGGTGTGCTCATGAACAGTTGGCCCGATACAGAGGGCGGCACCATCGCTCGTTATCTGCGGCAGCTCCGCCTACGCTGCCCAACCAGCCCAATCTACTATCGTCAGGCACTCCAGAGCTTCCAGGAGGTCGCAGCTCAGCATCAACCCTCACAAGTGAACCGAGATGCGCTTGAAGCCTGGCTGCGTGAACGCGCACCGCATTGGCTTGTGTCGACGCTGCTGCACCGAGCCCGTATTGTTAACCGTTTTCTCGATTTCCTGGTACAGGAGGCATTGATCGCTAGTAATCCTGTCGCCGATTTACGCACCGAATATTGTGTGAAAAGCAGCACAGCGATCTGGCGAGCCCTACTTGCTCCCATTCCCGATCAGGCGCTGGAAGCTCTACGACAGTTGCCACCCTTCGGCAGCGCCCTTGGGCACCTGATGCGAGACCATATCGCACTAATGCGCACCAGAGGATTCCGATACGAAACGCCAGCCCGCTGGTTATGGCGCTTCGATCGCTTTCTGCAGACTCATCCGGAGCTTGCCGGCGAGCCGGTCTCCGTCATGCTGCAGCTTTGGTCCGCAGCGCGTCCGACCCCTAATCATGTCGCCGAATGCGAGAAGGTGAGGCGCATCTTGGGCAAAGCCCGGCATCATTTTGATCCCAGCGTCGCCTTGAAACGCCTGGATTCGCGCCCGCAACAGCAGGTCACACGCCAGTGGCGGCGGCCCTACATTTACAGTCCGGAAGAAATCCGTCGTCTCCTTGATATCGCTCGAACTTATCCGTCCCCACGCGCACCACTACGCCCGATCAGCTTCTACACCATGCTGGTATTGGCCTATTGCGCGGGGTTGCGCCTGGGAGAACTTGCGCGCCTCAACGTCGGTGATGTCGATCTTCAGTCCGGCACGATCATCATTCGGGAAACGAAGTTCTTTAAATCCAGAGTATTGCCGTTGACCAACAGTGTACTGTCGGCTCTACGTGAATATCTTGAGGCAAGGTGTAACGCGAAGGCATCGCAAAGCCCGGATTCGGCTCTGTTCTGGCACGACCTGGGAAACGAACGCTACACGCCTCAGGGTATCGCATGGGTGCTTGTTGACATACTCCGGCGTGCACGGATTAAACCCCCGAAGGGCAAGACTGGTCCGCGCATTCACGACCTACGCCACTCGATGGTTGTAAACCGCCTCCTCGGATGGTATCGCGCCGGCATCAACCCGCAGGAGAGGCTCCCATTCCTGGCGACCTATCTGGGGCATCGCGATATTCATTCGACTTTGGTCTATATCACGGTTACGCAGGATCTCCTGCAGCAAGCAAACGAGCGCTTCCGCATGCTCGGGGTGCATTGCCTGAATGTACGGGAAGAGGTGAAGCCATGAAGCCAGTCGATCCATTTCCCAGGTTGTTGCACGCCTTCTTTTATGAATGGATGGTCCAGCAGCGGAACGCTTCCGTCCATACCGTACGCTCGTACCGTGACACATGGCGGCTATTCCTCAGATTCGTTGCCCAACATCGGAAGCGAACGGTTGCCCAGCTCGTATTGCCCGACCTCACCGCGTCCGAGGTGAGCGCCTTCCTGCACCACACCGAGCAGGAACGCGGCGACACGATCGGCACACGCAACTGCCGCCTGGCTGCCTTACGCAGTTTCTTTGGCTTTGTCGCCGGCAGGGAACCGACTGCAATCGCGCAGTGCACCGAGGTCCTGCATGTTCCGACTAAGCGAGCACCCATCCGTGCGCTGTCCTATCTGGAACCAGATGAAGTGAAGGCTATTCTGGCTCAGCCTGATCGCTCTACCATCGAAGGCCAACGCGATCACGCCCTCCTCGCCTTCCTCTATAACACCGGTGCCCGCATTCAGGAAGCGCTGAATGTGTGTCCGCGGGCGATTCGGTTCGATTCTCCTGCTTGTGTACGCTTATACGGCAAAGGACGAAAAGAGAGAGTGTGCCCACTGTGGCCGGAAACGGTATCACTGCTGAGATCGCTGCTTCGAAGAAGACCAAGAGCTGATGACGAGGCGATTTTCGTCAACCGCTACGGAGTCCCCTTGGGCGCGTCAGGCGTGCGCTTTAAACTGGCGGACTATGTGCAAGCAGCCGCCGGCATTGTGCCAAGCCTGAAGTCGAAAGATGTGACGCCGCATAGTTTCCGCCACGCGACGGCAGTCCATCTGGTTGCAGCCGGCGTTGACATCACCGTGATCAGGAGCTGGCTCGGACATGTGAGTCTCGACACGACAAACCATTACGCGCAGGCCAACCTGGAAACCAAACGGAAGGCGCTTGAGCGACTCGACGACTCATCGCGACCCAGCAAACCGCCCTCGTGGAAGCACGATAAGAGTGTCCTCGCGTGGCTCGACACGCTTTGACGGGAAGGAGAATTAATGTGAAGGAGATTGTTCACGTACCGCAGTGCCGCAACGGTAAAATAGCACTCCTTCACATTACTCTCTCCGGCGGATTAATCACCGTTCTGAAGCAGGACAAGAATGAAATCTTTCGCGCCGCGCATGACGCTTCGCGGGCAGCCGACTTCCTGCTGGCACTTGAGCGCGACAGGTCTCTTTCGAGTGAAGCCCCCGAAATCGCGCATCCGTACCAACGTGGGCTGGATCGCACTTTCGATCGTGAGGCTCTCGAACGACCTCTACATCTGAAAGGTGGGCGCCAGGCATCTGCGTTTGCTGCCGTAACGACACCGGAACGACCGATGGTGAGGCGCAACAGAACCACGGGGCGTGAAAGGTAGTTTATGCAACTTGAAACAAATAGGCAAAGTGTCGCGCCGGCGCAACCTGACGGACAGCCATCGCCCATAGATTTCGAAATGGCCTATCAAGCTCGTGTG
>JASHOO010000744.1 GCA_030041035.1 Bryobacteraceae bacterium
CCCCGGGGCCGTCAACCCGGAACGAGGTAATTATATCCCCCTACTTCATCCGGCTATCGGCTTCAACAAGCCACGTTGGCACGCGTCAAACGGAAGAGCAGCCGGCCGGGAAGATAGCGCGCGAAGCTGTGAAACTCCGAGTGGCTGGCGAGCCGCCGCAACACCGACGAAATTACAAACGGGCGAGACATCAGTGACTGGCATCTCCGGAGATACTCCTGTGGGGAACTGCCACGAGCTGCGGCCAGGCCCGCCAGCCTTCCTGTCCAGAGCGCGTTTAAGATACCCGAGCCGGTAAACGGATCAATAAAGCCCAAACGATCACCGGCCATGTAGACGTTGGGCGGCGTCGAGGTCCGGGAGCCCGAGAACGAGAGTGGTCCCACCGCAATCCACGGCATCCGGCGGCGTAGGGGGCTTAGCCGCTCCGCCAGCACCGGAGAGCGGCGGACGAATTCATCAAACTCAAAGCCGTGTTTTTTCAGGCTGGACTCCGCCGCTATTCCGCACACGTTGGTTACACCGTTTTCAACCCCGCTCACTCCAACATACCCGCACTCATCGAAAAACAGCTCCACCGCGTCATCTAACGGACCCTCAAAATGAGCTTTGAAACCAAACAGGCGGTCTTCGACAGCTCCCTCAGGCCTTCGCCCGCCCGCCAGCACGATACGCGTCCGCGAATCCTGCCTCCCGTCAAACACGGTACCGCGACAGACCTCAGCCCCCAGGGAGGCAGCCTTCTCGAGGAGAATCCGGTCTAGTTGCAGGCGGCTCAAACCCCACCCGCAATCCGGCAGAGTCCACCTGTTTGTGGTTTTTCCAAGATGTAAAGCGCAGCGCCAAATCCGGCAGGGCCGCATCGAACGGAACTCATTCCAAACGTCCAGCTCCTGCAAAACTTCTTGGGCGCCCGGCGAAATGAACTCGCCGCAGACTTTGTGACGTGGGCCTTTCGCTCGTTCCACAACGCGCACCGACGCGCCTTCCAAGCGTCCACTGATTGCAGCGGCTGCACCCGAAGGACCCCCGCCTGCGATGAGAACATCCGCCATCGATCCGAGTCTCTGGTTGAATTCAGTCAAGGTGATTATAGTTCAACAGCATCAACCTGGTGATCAATTTCGCCTTACAATCATCTGGATGATTCGGGAGGATGCCAAGGAGATTCTGGACGAAAACGCTGTCCCGGTCGAAATGATCCAGCGTGCATACCTGGATTTGGCTGGCATTCACCGCTGGCTGGGTGACACGCGGTGCATCGTCCGAGCGATCCAGCGTGACCCTCGGCCGGTTCACCGAATCCTGGATGTGGGATGTGCTACGGGCATGGTCTTGGACGATATCCGTCGGCGGCTGGGCGTGGATGGCGTCGGTGTGGACGTCCATCCGCATCCCGCCATCGCCGCGAACGTCTCGATCCTTCAGGCGGACGCCGTGCGTGACCCCCTACCTGAGGCCGACGTGGCCTTCTGCATGCACGTCGCACACCATCTCGAAGACGCTGACTTGGTGCGGCTCATCGCCAACGTGGGCCGCGTCTGCCGGCGATTCATTCTGCTCGATGTCGTTCGTCATCCCCTGCCACTGGCTCTGTTCCAAATCTTCGTAGCCCCTTTGGTTTCCCCCATCGTCGCTCAAGATGGGCGGCGCTCGGTTCGGCGTGCATACACTCCCGAGGAGCTGCGGAGAATCGCCACTTCAGCATTGGCGGGAACCAGGGGCAGTTTCCGCCATTCCGTTGCGCCATTCTATATCCGGCAGGTACTGGACATCTCTTATGGACCGTGCCCTGCGCCACGCTGATCCTGCGGGAAAAAGTGTACCCAAGTCCGGAAACGTTCTGTTGCCTACGGTTCGCTCTGTCTCGGGACGTCCCATCCCGTAGCCCGGCTGTTACTCTGGCTATGTGGCCGAACCGGCAAAGCTGGCGTCACTGCTGCGTCGCGCGATCCCTTTTCTTACCGCGATTCTCCTGGCTGCCGTGGCCTATGATGCCTGGGTCTTCTATTCGCGCTGGAGCTCTTCGCGTCAGGCCCAACGTACCGAGCAGGCCAGACAGGCCGAAGACGCGCGCCAGACTCTGGATGCCCTGGGCGGCGGCGGTCTCAAGGTTTTGAGCTTCTATGCCGCGCCCGGCGCCATCCGCCGCAGAGGCCACGCCAGTCTCTGCTACGGCGTGACCGGTGCGCAAAGCGTGCGCCTCGAGCCTGCCATCGAATCGCTTCACCCCGCGCTCAGCTATTGCTTCGAAGTCGCGCCCGGGAAAGATACCGAATACAAACTCATCGCGCAGGATCCCTCCGGCCACACTGCAACCGCGACCGTGACGCTTCAGGTCCTGCCTTAGAGGAAGCCTCTACCTCCCCGACGATCCAAACCCTCCCGTCCCGCGCGCCGAGCCGCTGAGCTCCCCTTCCTCCCACTCCACGCTCTCATAACGCGCGACCACCATCTGCGCGATGCGGTCCCCGCGGTGCACCGTGTAATCATCCTTCCCCAGGTTGAGCAGAATGATGCGGATCTCGCCGCGATATCCCGGATCGATCGTTGCCGGGCTGTTGGGCAGCGTGATCGCGTGATTCAGTGCCAATCCGCTCCGAGGCCGGATCTGCGCTTCGTGCCCCGGTGGCAGCTCGATCGCCAACCCCGTCGACACCAGTTGCGGCACTCCCGGCGCGAGCGTTACATCCTCCGCCGCGCGCAGATCCAGTCCCGCGTCTTCCGCGGGTCCGTGCGCATACACAGGCAAAAACGCATCCTCGCGCAAGCGTTGAATTCGCACCTTCATCGAATATCCGATAATAACGGATCAGCATGCCCCACCCACCGAAGCGCGTCATCACCGTCTCACCCATGCCTCCGGAAAAATGCGCTTACGCGCTTGCCCGTTACAGCCGCTCCCCCGATTCCATCCGCCAATCGCTCGAATGGGTGCGCACTCACGATTCCCAAAAATTTCTCGAAAGCTTCTATTTCCAGTACGGCCACGCCTCCATCGCCGATCTCGGCCACACCGTGTTGTGCTTCGAGGGCCTGTCGGAACTCGCGGCGAGCGAAGCCGAAGACGAAACGCTCTGGGACGGCCAGGCGAAATCCTCGCGCTACCAGGATTTCTCGCGCTCGGGATTCATCACGCCTCCCGAACTGACCGGCGCTGATGCCGCCCGCTATCACGCCGCCGGTGAGAAGCTGCTCCTCGCCTATAACGAGGTCAACGCGCGCGTCGTCGAATATCTCACCGCGAAGCTGCCGCGCCCCGAGGAAATGAAGCCCGAGCCTTACAAACGCAACATCGCGGCCCGCGCCTTTGACGTCGCCCGTTACCTGCTGTTCTGGGGCGTTCCCACCAACGTCGGCCAGGTCACCAGCATCCGAACTCTCGAAAAGCAAATCAAGCGGCTGCGCGTTTCCGAATACGCGGAAGTCCGCAGCCTCGGCGATGAAATCGCCGCCGCTTGCGCCGCCGAGCCTGATTGCGTTTGGGAAGATACCGCCCGCGAGCCGCTCGCGCCCACCTTGGCCCGCCACGCCGAGCCCGATGAGTACCTGCGCCGCTCGCAAGCTGACCTGAAACTGTGGTCCCAGCAGAACCTGCCGCCCGCCGCTGGTCTGCCAGTCGATTGTGTGGATCTGGTGTGCCCCTGCCACGTGGGCGCGGACATCGTGGCAACCCTGATCTACCCGGTTACCGATCGCCCCTATCGCGAGTTATACGAAACCGCCGCGGCTTGGAGCAAGGCCCGCCGCAACGAAGTCCTCGACGTCGCGCTCCAGTCCCGCAGCCGCCGCGATGACTTCCTGCGCGCATTTCGCGGAGGCCCTTACGCGTTCGATTTCATCATGGACATCGGCGCCTATCGCGACCTGCACCGCCATCGCCGCTGCCACCAGTTCCGCCAGGCGTATTCCGGCAATCTCGGCTACGACACCCCGCCCGCTATCGCCGAAGCCGGTGCGTCCGAAATATTCGAAAACGCCATGCGCTCCGCTTTCGACGACATGCACGCGCTGCACGCTCCCGGCTCCCATTACCTGCTGCCCTTCGGGGCCCGCTCGCGTTTTCTTTTTAAGATGGATTTCGCCGAAGCCGAGTACATCGCCCGCGTGCGCAGCAGCGTCAAAGGCCACTTCAGCTACCGCAACATCGCCTGGCAAGTGAAGTTGAAACTGGAACAACTCGATCCCGACCTCGGCCGCCTGATCGAAGCCACCCCGCCCTGGGTGGAGGATCCCCTAGTTCGCTGACACCGCGGTCTTCAGCCGCGCCGCCGCGCGCGTGCGGAAATCGTATTTATCAATCCGCATGGCCGCTGCTTCGCCGCTCGAGCGTACGATCCGGCCCAGGGCCACCAGCTTTAAGCCGCAGTTTTCATTGAGCTGCGCCGGCCAATCGACCGACAGCTCCACCCGCTGGCCCACCGGCAATTGCGTCTCCGAGGTGAACAAGACCCCGCTGCTGCTCATATTAAGCGTCCGCCCCACGCCCGCTTCCCGCGCTCCCCTATCCTCCACTACTTTGTAGCGGAGCTCGCTCTCAATGGGGAAGCGGTCCGTGCTCCGGCGGTCGGCGTCACAAGCTTGTTCTTGTTCTAGTGGCATCATTGGTCTCCGAAGCCATCATGACGGTGTTTCACACTTCGAACAATAGACCGGCCGTTTCATTTGAAATTGGTACGGCGGTTCACAGAGTTATGGTACGGAAGTTGGATAGAGTTGACGCTTAATCAGATTAAAATGGAGTGACATATGGGTGGACCTGTAGCCGGCGGCCTTGCCGCCAAACATTGTGTGCCCTGCCGCGGCGGTGTTCCGCCGCTCCAAGGCGAAGAATTGCACAAGCTCTCCTCACAACTGCCCGATTGGAAGGTCATTGACGGGCACCACATCAACAAGACCTATACTTTTCCGGACTTCAAAACGGCACTCGATTTCGTCAACCGCGTGGGGGCCGTAGCCGAGGCCGAAGGTCACCACCCCGACATCGCGCTGGCGTGGGGCCGCGTGGAGGTGAAAACCTACACCCACAAAATCAACGGACTGACGGAGAGTGATTTCATCCTGGCGGCCAAGATCGACCAGGAGTTTCTTAATCGCCCGAAGCCTTAGCGTACTTCCGCAGCACGCGCGCGATGTAATCGATCGTCTCCTGGTAGGGCGGAACGCCGTGATAGCGCTCCACCGTGCACGGCCCGGCATTGTAGGCCGCCAGCGCGCGCAGCACCTGGTGGTCGTCATTCTGATACTTGACGAGCAGGTCCCGCAGATACTGCGTTCCGGCTTCGATATTCTGCCGCGGATCGGCGGGATTCGCGCCGTAGTCCCGGGCCGTGGACGGCATGAGCTGCATCAGCCCGATGGCGCCCTTCGGTGAAACAGCGTCGGCACGAAACGCGGATTCAGCCGCCACCACGCTCTTGACAAACTCGGCCGGCAGCCCGTTCCGCTGGGCTGCGGCGGCGATCAGTTCTTCCGTGGTAGGCACATGCAGGACTTCCACCGCAGCCGTCGGCGCTTCTTCATCCGCCTCGAACCGCGTAACTTGTTGAACCGGAAGCTCGGTTACGCCGCCATTCGCATAGAGCCGCACGATCGAGCCGTCGGTTTCGTGGCGGTCCGCGTGAAGCCGGAAACCATTGGCCAGCACCGCGTACTCGCCGGCAAAGCACGATCCGGAAAGCGCCGCGATAGCAATGAACCGAAGTATCATGAACAATTCAGTGACGTTTCTCGAATGCAGCCTGTGCAGCCGGAAATTCGAAGCCGGCAAAATTCATAATCTCTGCGAGTGCGGCGGCCCACTGCTCGCTCGCTACGATCTCGTCAAACTGCGCTCCACGTGGAACCGCGAACAAATAGCGCAGGGACCGAACAGCATGTGGCGATACGGCCCCGTGCTGCCGCCCACGCGACAAACTTCTATTATCTCACTGGGGGAAGGCGTGACGCCGCTGGTTCGTACCCGGCGGCTCGGCCAACGCGTTGGTGCGCATCAACTTTGGTTAAAAGACGAAGGTTTGAATCCGACGGGATCGTTCAAAGCGCGCGGCCTTTCCTGCGCGGTTTCGATGGCCGTTGAGCTCGGAATCCGGAAACTCGCCATTCCGTCGGCCGGCAACGCCGCCAGCGCGATGGCGGCGTACGCCGCGGCGGCAGGAATTGAAGCCCACATTTTCATGCCGCGCGACGTGCCGCAGGCAAACTTCGTCGAATGCAAGGCTTACGGGGCCCACGTAACGCTGGTGGATGGCCTCATCAGCGATTGCGCCAAGATCGTCGCCGCCGGGGCACAGCGTGAGGGTTGGTTTGATGTCACGACGCTCAAGGAACCTTATCGCCTGGAGGGCAAAAAGACCATGGGATATGAACTGGCCGAACAGATGGGTTGGCAACTGCCCGACGCGATTTTCTATCCCACCGGCGGTGGCGTGGGGCTGATCGGCATGTGGAAAGCCTTCGGCGAGATGGAAGAATTGGGCTGGATCGGTCCAAAGCGGCCTAAAATGATCGCGGTACAGGTGGAAGGCTGCCAGCCGGTGGTACGCGCTTTTGAACAAGGTGCGGCGCGCAGCGAATTCTGGGCAAACGCGCACACCGTGGCCAGCGGTCTGCGGGTTCCCAAGCCGCTCGCCGATTTTCTGATTCTAAAGGCAGTTCGTGAAAGCGGCGGGACGGCCATCGCGGTCGGAGATTCCGAGCTGATCGACGCGGGTGTCCGACTGGCGGCCGAAGAAGGGCTGTTCATAGCGCCGGAGGGTGCCGCGTGTGTTTCCGCACTGGAGAAGCTATTGCACAACGGCTTTCTGAAACGCGACGAGAAGATCGTCATCTACAACACGGGCTCCGGGCTGAAGTATCTCGAGGCTTATGCGACGCGCTTCGCGCGCCTGGCGTCGGGAGAGCAGGATAAGCTGGGCGGCCTGATCACACCACGATGAAAACGACTGCTGCAAACGCGCTGGATGCCGCCGTGCGCCGCGGTATCTCATACGGAGATGTGCGTGTGGTTGAGACCGAGGAGCGCCACGTCTCAACCAAGAACGGAAAAATCAGCGAGCTGGCGGCGTCGGTTTCCGTGGGCTTGGGCGTCCGCGTGTTAGACCGTGGCGCGTGGGGATTCGCGGCAACCGACGATCTGACCTCAGAGGGCATCGAAGCCGCGGCGGAACTGGCGGTGGAGATCGCGCGCTCGAGCGCCCTGGTCCAGAAACACGATGTGGTGCTGGCGCCGGAAGGCGCGCATGAGGTGCACTGGACTTCGCCCGTTCGCATCGATCCCTTTTCGATTTCGGTGGACCAGAATCTCGCGCTCGTGTATTCCATCGATGCGGAGCTGCGGCGCAACCCCGGCATTACGCTCGCGGAGACCGCCCTGGTGTTCACGCGCCAGCGCCAGGTGTTCGCGTCGTCGGAGGGCAGCGTGATCGATCAGACGCGCCACACGAGCGGCGCCGGGTTTACGGCCTACAGTTTTCGCGGCGATGAGATTCAGAAGCGCTCGTACCCGAACTCATTCGGCGGTCAACACCAGTTAAAGGGCTATGAACTGGTGGAAGAGTTGAAGCTCGTCGAGAACGCCCCGCGGGTTGCGGAAGAGGCGGTGGCGCTGCACTCGGCCGATCAATGCCCCGAGGGCAGGTTCGATCTGATTCTCGAAAGCTCGCAACTCGGCTTACAGATCCACGAATCCGTCGGCCATCCGATCGAGCTGGACCGGGTGCTCGGCACCGAAGCCAACTTCGCCGGGATGAGTTTTCTGACGCTGGACAATCTGAACCGCCTGCAATACGGATCGAACATTGTGAACGTGGTGTGCGACGCGCGGCTGGAGCATGGCCCCGGCTTGGGAACTTTCGCCTTTGACGATGAAGGAGTGCCGGCGCAGGCGAGCGACATCATCCGCGACGGGCGGTTCGTCGGCTATATGACTTCGCGGGAGACTGCGGCCGCGGTGGGAGCGAAACGATCCAACGGCACCATGCGCGCGGACGGATGGGCGCGGATTCCACTGATTCGCATGACCAACGTGAGCCTCAAGCCGGGAGAGCAGAGCCTCGATGAGGTTTTCGGCGCGGATCACGCCATCTACATGGAAACCAACAAAAGCTGGTCGATCGACGACAAACGCTATCACTTCCAGTTCGGCTGCGAGATCGCCTGGGAGATGCGCAACGGCAAGCGGGTGCGGATGCTGAAGAACCCGAGCTACAGCGGGATTACGACGGAATTCTGGAATGCGTGTGCGGCTATCGCCGGGCCGGAACACTGGACGTTGTGGGGAACGCCGAACTGCGGCAAGGGCCAGCCGGACCAGATCATGGGCACGGGCCACGGCGCGAGCCCCGCGCGATTTCACAACATCAGGATTGGCAGCGCCTATGCCGGGTAGCGGCGAACACGAATCCGGCGTGCTCACGCGGAAACGAGCCGAGGAGATCTTTGCCTCGGCAGTGAAGGCCGCGCGATCGCTGGGCGTGCGGGATCTCGAAGCTATGATCGGCGCGGGCACGCAGGCGCTGACGCGGTTTGCGAACAACGCGATTCACCAGAACGTGGCGGAGCGCAGCGGATACCTGTCCGTTCGCGCGCTGGTCGAGGGGCGCACGGCCCGCGCCAACACGAACCGGCTGGACGAGGAGGGGATTCGCCAGGCGGTGGAACAGGCCATCGGGCTGGCCCGCATGCAGAAGCCCGATCCGGTGTTGTTGCCGCTCGCGGAGCCCGCCGATCATGCCCGCCCGGCCCGCTACTTTCCAGAGACCGCCGCGGTAACGCCGGATGAACGGGCGAAAGCGGTGCGCGAGGCGGTCAATGTCGTGGAAGCGGAATCGCAAATCGCCGCGGGGATTTATTCGACGGGGGAGTCCGTGCTGGCGCTCGTCAACACCCGCGGCGTATGCGCCTATCACGCGGAAACGATGGCCATTTTCTCGATCACGGCGATGGCCGGCGACAGCTCCGGCTGGGCCAAGAGATCCTCGTGTGCCGCCCGCGATCTCGATCCGCACGGAGCCGCACTCATCGCCGCGCGCAAGGCCGCACAGGCGGGCGCACCGCGAGAGATTCCGCCGGGCCGCTATACCGTGGTGCTCGAGCCTTCGGCTGTGCTCGACCTGGTGGGACAACTGTTCGGAGATTTCAGCGGCACGGCGATCCGCGACGAGCGTAGTTTTCTGACGGGCCGCCTGGGACAAAAACTGTTCGGCGCCAACATCCACATCACAGATGATGTCTGCCATCCGCTGCAATCCGGCGCGGCGTTCGATGGCGAAGGTGTCCCGCGGCGGAAAGTCACGCTGGTGGAAGATGGCGTAGTGCGCAACGTCGTTTATAGCCGCCAGGCCGCCGCGGAGCTGGGCGTGCAGCCGACCGGCCACGGCTTTCCCGTGCCAACCGACTTGGGCGAGGCGCCGGCGAATATCGTGATTGCCGGAGGCGACACCCCGGTAGATGCGATGATCGCTGCCACCGGCCGCGGCATTTTGGTAACCCGCGTGTGGTACATCCGCGAAGTGGATCCGTACCAGAAAATTATGACCGGCATGACGCGTGACGGAACATTCCTGATTGAAGACGGGAAGCTCACGCGGGGGTTGAAGAATTTCCGCTTCAACCAGAGCCTGGTGGAATTGCTGGCCGACGTGGAGGCGCTTTCACCGGCAGTGCGGGCCGCGGGTGAGGAAGCGACGGATATGGTGGCGCCCGCCATGAAGGTCCGGAATTTCAACTTTACGGAAGTGACGAAATTCTAGTGGGCCGGCGAGGCGTGTACCTCGCCCCGACAGTTCGTGTGTTGTCGTGGCCGGACACTTCCGGCCCTGCCACGAGTGCCCGCGGTTGAACCGCCAATGCGACAATAATCCTTTGCGTCTCGCGCTCATCGGGTACGGCAACGTCGGCCGCACGCTCGCCGCTCTTATCCGCCGCAAGCAACCGGAATTTCCGTTCGTCATTACGGGCATCCACACCGCCCACCACGGCACCGCCGTCGGGCGCCGCGGCCTGCCTCTGGCGCCCACATTCGGGCCGGCAGCGAAATCGGTGGCGGAGTTCCTGGATGCCGCGCACGCCGACGTGGCGGTTGAGCTGACGACTTTGAACCCCGTGACGGGGCAGCCGGCCACCGATCACATCCGCGCCGCCTTTGCCCGCGGCCTGCACGTGGTCACAGCCAACAAGGGCCCCATCGCGCACGACTACGCCGCGCTGCGCGAGGAAGCCGAGGTGCACCGGCTCATTTTCCGCTTCGAGGCCACCGTGATGGATGGTGCGCCCGTTTTCAACCACGTACGCAATAACCTGCCCGCCATGAAGGTCCTGGGTTTCAGCGGCGTGTTGAATTCCACATCCAAAATCGTGATCGAGACCATGGAGCAGGGCGGCACATTCGAGGAAGGCCTGGACGCGGCGCGCCGCATGGGCATCGCCGAAGCCGACGCCAGCTACGATGTGGAGGGCTGGGACTCCGCCGCCAAGACCGCGGCGCTGGCCAACGTTCTGATGGACGCGCGCACGAATCCGCAGGCGATTTCGACCCGCGGCATCACGCGCCTGACGCCGGAGCGCATGCGCGCCCTGAATCGCGACGGCAAAACCGCGCGCATTGTCAGCCGCGCCAAGCGCACGGCAAAGAGCATTTCACTGCGCGTGCGCGCCGAAGTGCTCGACCGGACCGATATTCTCGCTGCCGTCCCCGGTACCTCCAACCTTTTGCTCCTTCACACGGATCTGATGGGGACCATCGGCACTGTCTCCATCCGGCCGGGGATCGAGCAAACTGCGTATGGCGTTTTCGTCGATCTGGTTGACATCTTTCGCCAGATCAACTCATAACCCGTGAACGCGAGCGTTACCCGGAAATGCTAGACTGGGCTTGTGCCGGTTTGGCTTAAGCGGTTTATTTTGTGGGACTACGCGCGTGGCGTGTGGCAGTATGACGTGATGGTTGGAGTCATTCTGGCCTTTATTTTTCTCACGCCCCGCGGTTGGTTTCGCGATCAGCCGCGCATGCCTCAGGCCAGCCAGATCACGGTGCTGGGGGCCGGGCATCGGAACGATGTGCTGTGGATCGATCCCGAATTACTGGCCGGCGTGCCGGAGAATCAGAGGGTCGACAGGCTCAGTGATATCTTGAGAAACCGGCCTGAGGTTCTGAAAAGCCGAATGGGAAAAACGCTGGCTATTACCCATGTAGAGCCGATTTTGGACTCCGAAGGGGAAATTCAGGGCTACTGGGCGTTTGCCAGGCCTTGATAGCCGCCCTGTACCCAATGCCAGAGCGTCCGGCGTCTTTACTACGAAGAATTTGAATGCGTTTGCGGGCGGCCACGATCATGGCAGTGCTGATTGGTGTGGCTGCTTTCCCGGCAAGACCGGATTCTGTGGAGGACCTGCTGGCGCGTATGGACCGTGCAGCGGCGTCGTTCAAGGCGTTCTCGGCGGATATGAAATCCAGCACATACACGGCTGCTATCAAGGAGAGCGACGAGGAAACGGGCAAGATGCTGCTCAAACGGAGCAAACATGACATGTCCATGCTGGTGCAGTTTAATGCGCCTAACGTCAAGTCGGTGGCCGTGCACGATCATAAGGCAGAAATCTACTATCCCGCGCAGCGCACGGTGGAGGAGTACGATATCGGACGCTACAAAGCGCTGCTCGACCAGTTCATGCTGGTTGGCTTCGGAACGTCTGGCAAAGAGCTTGCATCATCGTATGACATGAAGCTGCTGGGCAACGACACAATTGCCGGAGTATCCGCCAGCCACCTGGAGCTGGTTCCGAAGTCCGCGGAAGTTCTTAAGAATTTGAAGAAGTTGGAGTTATGGATTCCGGAGACGGACGTTTATCCGGTGCAACAGAAGATCTACCTGGGCGGCGGAGACTACAAACTTTTTACCTACACTAACGTTAAGATGAATCCGCCGTTGAGCGATTCGGATCTAAAATTGAAGGTACCGAAAGACACGCAACGCGTGTTTCCGCAAAATTAATTCCTTTTCATCGAATGTCCAAGAGAACTTCTTCATCCCGGTTGCAATTTCTGGATTGGGCTCGCGGTTTCGGGGCCGTGATCATGCTGCAAGGCCACACGTTCCACTCCCTGCTACGCCAGGATCTGCGGAATTCCAGCACTTTCGTTTTTTCCGACTTCCTGGGCGGCATGCCATCGGCCATTTTCCTGTTTCTCACCGGAGTCACACTGGCATTCCTGATGGATAGCCGGGAGCGGCAGGGGGCGACGGCGGGCCGACGAGTGGTTTGCTCTCTGCGGCGCGCGGGGTACATCATGGGCCTGGCCTTTCTGGTACGCCTGCAACTGTGGCTGTTCGGTTTGCCGGGCAGTCCGTGGACGGATCTGCTGCGCGTAGACGTGCTCAACTGCATGGGCCTGGCTTTGGCGCTTGTCTCACCCATGGCGGTTTTCCGGACCACGGAGCGGATACGCCTGTGCGCCATTTTCGGAGTCGCGATTGCCGCGGCTTCCCCGCTCGTTTCGCAGATCGACTGGTCAGGAGTGCACCCGCTGGTGAAGGCGTATATCGTGCCGGATTACGCGTCATTCGGATTCTTCCCGTGGGGGGCGTTCGTAGCTTTCGGCGTGAGCCTGGGGAGCCTGATTCGCGTGGCCTCGCATGAGGAACTGGAACGCGCCATGCGCTGGCTGGCGGTGATCGGCTGCGCGCTGATTGTGGTTTCGCAGCGGCTCTCGGACCTGCCCTCGCTTTACGGGAAGTCCGAGTTTTGGCTCAACAGCCCGTTCATGATTCTGATTAAGACCGGGGTGATTCTGCTGATCGTGGCGTTTGCCTTCCTGTGGAACAAGCACACGGGCGATGCGTGGAGCTGGGTGCGCCAACTGGGCACAACCTCACTGCTGGTTTACTGGGTCCACATCGAGCTGATCTATGGGCGCTGGCTGAGTTTCTGGCACACCAATCTGACCATTGGGCAGTGCGTCATCGGCGCCATTCTCATGATCGTCTCTATGGTCTCGCTCTCCTGGGTACGGACACACCCGGCGCAGGTGCGTGAGTTTTTGGCGTCTCTGCGGCAGGTACCGGAACCGGTGCGGGTTCCCGGCGACTAGCTACTTCTTCTGCACCGTGCGCACGATGATGTGCAGCGCGTGGTCTCCATCATCATCGCGGGTATAGCGGACGGTCACGCGCACCTTGAGTTTCATTTTCCCTTCGATGCGTGTGGTCTTGCTGATGAGAAAGGTGCGCGTCTCCGAGTTTTTTCCCAGCACGCTTTTGATCACCGTGACCTTATCTTCGTCGAGGGCGGTAATGGTACCGGAAAAATATTCATATTTCGGCTTCTGCTCGGCGGGCGGGGCATTTTGAGCCCGGGCGGGAACTGGGCCCGCCGGCGACATCAGCAGCAGGAGGCCGGCCAGGAATCGCAGCACAATAACAGCTTATGCCAAGGACATGAACCGGGCGGCAAAACAAGAATTAAAGTTCGTTCATCCCTGAGGGTACTTCTACGCCCGGCGGCTCGGTGGTGGAGGTGATTGAGGACGAAGCCGGTAACAGCACGATAAAACGGCTGCCCTTTTCCAGAACGCTTTCCACCCGAACACTGCCGCCATGGGCCTTAGCGATCCAGTATACGAAGCTTAAGCCCAGCCCCAGGCCCCTTTCCCGGCCGGCGGAATCGCGCCCGGGCACCCGGTAGAAACGGTCGAAGATATGTGGCAAGTGGTCGCCGGGAATGCCGCAGCCGGTATCCTCTACCATCAGCTCCAACCCCTCGGGCGCGGCGCGCAACCTGACGCGGACCTCACCGCCCGCGGGCGTGAACTTCATGGCATTCGAGAGCAAATTGGAAATCATGCGCTCAATTTGAATGCGATCGACTTCGGCAAAGCACGCGTTCAAATCGGCCGTTAAACGCACACCTGCCTCTTCGTAGGGGATCTGGAACTGATCCACCACGTCGGCTACCAGCTCGGACAGGTTCAGCCGCGTTCGCTGGAGAGCCAATTGACCGGACTCCGCCTGCGAAAGCAACAGCAGCGCACGCACGATCTGCGACAGCCGCTCGATATCCTGCAGCGCGTTGAGGATGGCCTCGCGGTACTGCTCGGCGGTGGAGGTGGTAAACAGCGCCACTTCCAACTGGCCTCGAATGGCCGTAATCGGAGTTCGTAATTCGTGAGACACATCGGTCGAGAATTGACGGATCTGGTCAAATGAACTTTCCAGGCGCTGGATCATGCGGTTGAAGGTAGCAATCAGGTAATCGAGCTCGTCGCCTGCGCCGCGCGAGGGGATGCGCAGGCTGAGGTTGGAGCCGGAAATCCGGTTGGCCGCTTGCGCGACCTCCAGCACAGGCGTCAGCGCGCGCGCAGCCAGAAACCAGCCGAGGAAACAACCGCTAAGCAGGACCACGGGAATCACCGCAACGTAAGTCCAGGTGAACTGATAGAGGATGCCCTGATTATCGGCAAGGCTGCGGCCAATAGCGACGAAGAACGGTCTTTTGTTGTCCTCGTCATAAACCGCGCCCGAGCGGATGAGGTAGGGGACGCCTTTGGAACTCTTGCGCACTTCCCAGTGAGGACCCTTAGAGTTGAGTACGGCAGCTATCTGGGCTGGCGAGTCGTGTCCGATGGATTCGTAGGCCTCGGATGTTTGCAGATTCCCTTGCTCGTCCGAGAGGACATGACCCTCGGCGTCGGCGATGTAGTAAATGCGCTGCAACCGCTGGATGAAGAAACTCTCGTCCGGCTGTTCGCGATCGTAGTACCAGAGGGCTTTGGTCTTGTTGTTCTCGATTTCGATCCGCAGGTAACCTCGAAGGCCGGCCCATTCCTGATCGAGCGCATCCCGGATTTGTGCATCCAGGCTCGCAGCCAGCTTTTGGCGGAAGATAGCGCCCACGCCGATCAGCATCACGCAGAAGAACAGCGCATATCCCACGGTCAGGCGGAAGCGCAGCGAGCGCGTGATGCGGCGGAGATCGCGAGAGCGGATCAAGCTATACCTGCCGTTCGGCAGCCGGCGCCGCCGGTGGCACCGCAGCGGGTTTATCGGGGGCCTCGATCATGTACCCGATGCCGCGCACGGTCTGAATGAGCTTGAGGGGGAAGCGGTCGTCGATCTTGCTGCGCAGGTGGCGGATGTAGACGTCCACGATGTTGGTGAGCCCATCGTAATCCATGTCCCAGACGTGCTCGACGATCATGGTACGGCTCAGCGGACGCCCCTTGTTGCGCATCATGTATTCGAGGATGCCGAACTCCTTGGGGGCGAGATCGATGGTCTCGCCGTTGCGCATGACTTTGCGGCGCACGCAATCCACTGTAAGATCAGCCACTTGCAGTTTCTCGGGGGCGGGTTGGCCGCGGCGCAGCAGCGCCCGTACACGGGCCAGTAACTCCACGAAGGCAAAGGGCTTAACGAGATAATCATCGGCGCCCTGCTCGAGACCCTTCACGCGATCATCCACCTGGCCGCGCGCGCTCAAGATCATCACGGGCGGCCCGACCTTGCGGCTGCGCACGCGCTCCAGCACTTTCAGGCCGTCCATATCGGGCAGCATCAGGTCGAGAATGACCAGGTCGTAATCGGTCGAGTGGATAAATTCCACCGCGGTGGCGCCGTCAGCCGCCGTGTCCACCGCGTAGCCCGCGCCCTGTAGACCGCGGGTCAAGAAATCGGCAATCCGCTTTTCGTCTTCGACCACGAGAATGCGCATCTGCCTTATTCTACGCTCTCGCACCCGCCCGAGTTACTTTGAGGCGCATGGTAGACTGGAGCCGGCTGAGATGCTCGCGCGAGCATTCGGAAGGCAGCCGCCGCGGACCGCCGGATCAGCCGGCCAGGCAGGGCCGGGAGCGGTGCTAAGTTCTTCATTTCCCAGATTGAGTTGAGGACACAACTCCGCCGGAGTGCGCGGCGCGAGTTTCCATGCCGCCTCGGGCCGGCCCGGTTGCCGGTCACGGCCGGGGTGCGGTGACAAGTGCGCGATGACGAAAGGATTTGCTGAATGATCGAGACCCGACACCCTGATGTTCACACGCCGTGGAGAGCCTGGTCGGAGGAACAGACGCTCCATGTGGCGGTAGCCTACAGCAACCCCATGCGATGGGCCACCCGCCGCGTGCTGCTCAACGACTTCCGCCAGCACATGCGAGCCAGCGCCAACGTGGTTCTGCATACCGGCGAGCTGGCCTACGGAGACAGGCCGTTCGAAGTGACCGGCGACGACCCCAACGATGTGCAACTGCGGACTTCACACGAGTTATGGCACAAGGAGAACATCCTGAACATCGTGGTGCAACGATTTCCTGAAAACTGGCGCTACGGCGCCGTGATCGACGGGGATTTTCACATGACCCGGCGGGACTGGGCGCTGGAAGCCGTTCACCAGCTTCAGCACTATGATTTCGTCCAGCTTTTTTCGAGTTACTCGGATCTTTCGGCGGCGCAACGGCCCTTCCGCGTGATGGCGAGTTTCGCGCACAACTACGTCAACCGGTCGTCGAATTCAGAGTATCGCGCCATGCTTCAAAAGGCCGCGGCTTCACCCTACGGATACTACGGCATGCAGCCGAAGGCGGGACTCGGCAAACCGGCACCGTGGTCCGTGGGCGCTACGGGAGGCGCGTGGGCCTTCCGACGTTCGGCATTCGATACGGTTGGGGGCCTGCTCGACACCTGCATATTGGGATCGGCCGACTGGCACATGGCTTTTGGCCTCGTAGGGGCGGTCGATTCGGCCGCGGAATTGAAGTGGTGCAGTAAAGGCTACGTCGAAGCGGTGCTGCGCTGGCAGGAGCGCTCCGCGGCGCTCAAGCAAAACGTCGGCTGCGTGGATAATCACGCTATCCACTTCTTCCACGGCTCCAAGCTCTCTCGGGCGTACGGGAGCCGGTGGCGCGTACTGCTGGACAATCAATTCGATCCCCGCGCGGACATTTCACGCGACTGGCAAGGCGTCTATCAGTTAACCGGAAATAAGCCGCGCCTGCGCGACCAGATCCGCGCCTATTTCCGCGACCGCAACGAGGATTCGCCGGAGATGTCGGAGCAGGAGAAGCATCTGGTGTAACTGTTCCCCTGCCATCACCGATTCTGTTAGCCTGGATCGACGATGGAGCACATCGAGCACCACTTCACGGCCAGGGAGGTGGTCCGCGACATCGTGATCGGCATGTCGGACGGGCTGACGGTGCCGTTTGCGCTGGCGGCGGGGCTATCGGGCACAGTGCGCTCGGCGAGCATCGTGGTGATCGCGGGGTTTGCCGAGATTGCGGCCGGCTCCATCGCCATGGGGCTCGGCGGGTACCTGGCGGCGAAGACCGACCTCGAGCACTATCGCGCTGAAGAACAGCGCGAGTACCGCGAGACCCAGGAAAAAACCGAGCGTGAAAAAGAGGAAGTCGCCGAAATCTTCCAAGGTTACGGGCTGAGCGCGGCGCAGAGTGCACCGATAGTCGAGGCCATCAGCGCGGACACGCGGCGCTGGGTGGATTTCATGATGCGCTTCGAGCTGGGCCTCGAGGAGCCTAATGCCGACCGCGCACGCAAGAGTGCGTCCCTCATCGCGGCATCATACGTTGCCGGCGGTCTCATTCCGCTATTTCCCTACATGGTTTGGCGAGAGGTGCGCAGCGCGTTGTGGATCTCGAGCGCCGTCACGTTGCTGGCTCTGTTTTCCTTCGGAATGATCAAAGGGCGATTCACCGGCGTTTCGCCGGTTCGGGCAGGCACGCAGACCGCGCTGATCGGCGGGCTGGCTGCGGCCGCCGCGTTCGGCATCGCACGCCTGATCTCATAATCCATGCACACACAGGAGCCGCCATGATCCAGCTACACAACCCTAGCGACCGCACGCTCTATGAACACGCTCTGGGATTCGCGCGGAGGCAATTGCGCGCGCTGATCGACCGCGACCCGGACCTTTTTCCCATGTACACGTTGCAGGGGCGCTGGCGTCACTCCGGCGAATGCTGGACCAACTGGTGCGAAGGTTTTTTGCCAGGGATGCTGTGGATCATCGCGGCGCGGGAGCCGGACGACGCCGCAGGACAATGGTGGCGCGAGCAGGCAATCCGCTACACACAGCCGCTCGAGCTGCGGCAGTTCGACCGTGCGGTGCACGATCTCGGATTCCTGTTCATGCCCACCTACTATCGCTGGCGGCATTTGACGGGGGATCCGAGGCTGCGCGAGGTGCTGATCGAGGCGGGGCGGACCCTCGCCATGCGGTTTCGCGAGAAGGGCGCCTACCTGTACTCGTTCCTCGGGGAGAACTCGCTGTTCATCGACATCATGATGAACGTGGGGATTATTTTTTACGCCGCACTCGAAACGCGCGATTCGAAACTGATGGATATCGCGCTCCGGCATTGTTTGACGACGCGGCGCGTGCTGGTGCGCGGCGATGGCTCCACGGCGCACGAAGGACTCTTCGATACGGAGACAGGCGCGTTTCTGGGCCAATCGACGCAACAGGGCTGGCGCAATGATTCGTGCTGGTCGCGAGGCCTCGCGTGGGCATTGTACGGCTTTGGCACAGCCTACCGCTGCACGCGCGATGCGCGCATGCTGGAGACGGCTGAAGCTTGCGCCGCATTTTTTATCGAACGGACGCCCGCCGATGGCGTGCCGCCGTGGGATTACGACGCGCCCGCGGAAAGGCAGGCGCTACGAGACAGCTCGGCGGCCTCCGCGGCGGCCTCCGGCCTGTTGCAGTTGGCCCATCTGGCTTCCGACCGTATCCGGAGCCGGCATTACGAAGCGGCTGCCCGGCGCATCCTGAGTACGCTCAGCCGCAGCTATCTGGCGGAAGGTGACCCGCACTGGGAGGGCGTCCTCAAAGGCGGTGTCTATCACGTAGCGAAGAATCTGGGGGTCAACGAATCCGTGATGTGGGGCGAGTACTTCTTTTTGGAGGCGCTGGACCTAGTGCTGCGCGAGGGCGATTAGTCTACTGCGCCACCGACAGGCCGGGCAATTCTCGCTCGCGGCCGCGGTCGATTTTGTTCGGGAAGAAGCGCCATTCGAAGCGGCGCCAGTAGAGGCCGAGCACGTTCAGTTGCGCAAGTTTGGGGAGCGCGGTGGATAGCGGCCCGGCGTCGCCCGCAACGGTTGCCGTTTCCTGCGCGGCTTCACGCTCGAAGCGGCGCCACAGTAAATAAAGCAGCACCGGCGTGAGCCAAACGAGGAGCGGGCCACGGATAGCCCAGGGCAGCGTGCCCGCCACAAACGCCAGGTGCGAGAAACGGTGAATAAGCGGCAGTGCCGCGGCGGCGAGCGCGACAATGATGGCGTAGTGATGGCGGCGCTCATGCACCAAGGCGCGCGCCAGCACGGCTTCCGCCTCCCGTTTTTCGAGGAAGTGCAGCAGGGCCTCGGAAACGAACAGCCGCCGGCCGCGGATCATGTAAGGGCCGCCAAGCCGTCCTTCCGCAGAGGGCAGCAGGTAAATCTCTTTGACCGCGTAGCCGGCCTTATGCGCCAGTTCCAGAATGCTGGTTCGCAAGTCGCCGGCGGGAAGTGCATAGCGGCCGAGATCCTGAAAGCGGAACCACAGATACAGAAGCAGCATCCGCGTGCCATATGCGGCGGCCAGGCAGATGAGACCCAGCACAAACTCGTTGTACAGAACCAGCGACGCAATCCCGGCCAGCAGAAGCAGCAGCGGCCAGATGTTGAGTGGTTCATGCCAGAAGGCATGTTTGATGGTGACCGGCAGCACCCAGCGCTGGCCGCTCACACGCGCCAGTACGGCACCGGATGCCACCGAGCAGATCAGTTGCACCAGGATCGCCGGCACCACCAGCATGGCCAGTTGCAACGCCACGGCGTAGGAGGAGCTGTTCAACAGGAATCGCGCGAGCGCGTTGCAGTCGATGACCTTGGAGCCCTGCACCCACAGCAGCCAGGAAGCAAACATCACCCAGCCGAACAGGCGCCAGTAAGTGAACCAGATCACGATGGGCTCACGGTTTTGCGCATGCAGCGCTGTCCAGCGCATAACCAGGGTCAGACCGATGGGGCACAGCAGCAGCGTCAGCGGGAGAAAATTGAAGAGCCGGTATCCGAAGGCCAGCCGGATATCGGGAGCGTGATCCGCGGACAAGAAATGTTTCGAGTACTCGAGCGACTGCGGCGATGTATCCAGCTTCCAGGCGCTATCTTCGAACTCGGAGAAGGCGGTGCGCGGATGGCGCACCGTCACATCAAGCGCCGGGACGTTGGCCTGCTTCAGCACTTCCATCAGCGGCGCCAGTTTTAACTGTCCCCCGACCAGCAGGCCGCGCTTGAGAAACGCATGCGCGCAACGGGCGGAAAAGATGTGTTCGCCTTCGCCATCGCTCTCCCTCACGTTCATGAGGTTGCAACTGATGACGTCACGCATCACCGGGGCGAGGGACATGGGCAAGCTGCGATCGAAGATCTTCAGCTCCACACCCGCAGCGCCGTGAGCATCGATTTCGATATTCAGCTTCGCAGATGCCGTGAGGTCGCCGGAATCGGAATCCTGATCCTGCCCGAACGCGGCGCAGGCGGAAAGGCAGAGGAGGAGAACACTCACGCAACAGAGGCGGATAGTCCGGTAAGGCAAATTTCCACCTTTCGAACTTAAATTATAACTTTTTATAAGAAATTCTTGTAGTTTAACGTTGGTTATTTTGCGCAATTATTGGAAAAATTGGCCATTGGATAACAGCGCATGCCGGCGACGGAAGCGGGCTTGGCGCGCATGCTAGCTTGAGTGGATGCTTAATTGCCTGTCCCTGTGTTCGATGGCGAGCATGATCCGGGAGCGCCGGATCTCGCCGGTCGAATTGATAGAAGCGCACTTCCGCCAGATTGCGGCCCATAATGCCCGCATCAACGCCTTCGTGATGCTTCTCGAAGAACAAGCGCGCGCCGCAGCCAAACGGGCGGAGGATGCCGTGATGCGCGGGGACGATCTGGGCCTGCTGCACGGTGTCCCGGTGACCGTGAAAGACAGCTTCGACATGATAGGGTTGGCCACGCTATGTGGCAGCAGGTTTCGTCTGGGGCACCGTGCCGCTGCGGATGCGACCGCCGTGGCCCGCATGCGCGCGGCCGGCGCGATCGTGGTGGGCAAGACAAATTGCCCGGAATTTCT
>JASHOO010000745.1 GCA_030041035.1 Bryobacteraceae bacterium
TGCAGAACGCGTTCAAGGATCCCAGCCGGTTTTTCAGCGGAGAGCGCTGGGTGATGGGCGAGCAGGGCGCTACGGGCTTGGATGCGGCGGCCATCGACCAGTTACGCAAGCGATACCAGGCCGACTACATTCAGCACTGGCGCGATTTCATCAAAGCGGGCTCGGTGCTCCGCTATGCCAGTTTGCGGGACGCCAACGAGAAGCTGCGATTGCTCTCCGGGCCGCAATCGCCGCTGCTGCAATTATTCTCGCTGGTTTCGAAGAACACGGCCGTCGGAGTCCCTGACGTGGACGGCATGTTCCGCGCCGCGCAGGCGGTGGTGCCGCCCCCCGCGGACATCCCGGCAGGACCGGCGAATCAACCGTACATGTCGGGACTGGTGGCGCTCCAAAACTCCATCGATCCCGTGGCCGGCCAGCCCGGCGTTCCTAATGACCAGGCCGTAGGACAGATCACGCAGCAGGAGCAGGCGGCCAAAGGCAAGGTCGGCGAAATGGCCCTGACGTTCGGCAACGACCCGGAAGCTGGAACCGTGCGGCAACTGCTCGAGGCGCCCATCACCAATGTGGATCCCGTGCTGCGGCGCGTCGGCGGGGAGGCGCTGAACGCAGCCGGCCGGTCTTTTTGCAGCCAGTATCAGGCGCTGATGCACAAGTTTCCGTTCAATCCCGATCCGGCGGCTCCCGCGGCGGAACTCGCCGAAGTGAATGCCATCTTTAAGCCGAAAGACGGCGAGCTCTGGAAGTTCTACGACGCGACCCTGAAAAACATTCTGCCGCGCCAGGGCTCCCACTTCGTTCCAGGGCCCACGCAGGGTTTCACCATTTCGCCACGTTTTGTGAGCTTTTTCGACCGCGCCGCCGGGTTTTCCGACGCCCTTTACCACGGCAATCCGGACCCGCATCTGGATTTCTCAATGCGGCCCACATCGCCCAACGTGCAGTTGCTGAACCTGAGCATCGAGGGCAATGCATTTGATTTTCCCGGCGGCGCGCCTACGTTTCGTAAATTTTCGTGGCCGGGCGGCGTGCATGAAGTGAAGCTCTCCGCCAAGATGAAGGACGGTAGCGAGTTCGGCTCGCCGCCCAACGCCTATCAGGGCCAATGGGCGGTCTTCTCGTTTTTCTATGACACCGAGAACTGGCGCCAGACCGGGTCCACCAACAGCCTGGAATGGAAGCTGAAAGTTGGCAGTACGGGCCGCGTCGTGGCTTCGGTCCAATTCGAGCTGGATATGGGCGGCGCGCCGCCCGTGTTCCAGCGCAACTACCTCTCCGGTCTCGCGTGCGTGGCTGAGGTGACGCGCTGAGCGCCATGCAGCTTCCGGCGCGCATCGGTAAGTACGAGCTTCAGGAATTCCTGGGCGGCGGCATGGCGCGGGTGTATCGCGCGCTCGATACCGTCATCGGCCGGACCGTCGCCGTGAAGATTCTCACCGAGGAAGGCTGCGCCAACGAAGAGATCAAGTCGCGGTTCTTGCAGGAAGCGCGCCTGGCGGGCAACGTTGCGCACGATAACGTAATCAACATCTACGATTTCGGTGAAGATGCCGAAGGGCGCCCCTTCATGGTGATGGAGTTTCTCAAGGGCGAGGACCTGCGGCACGCCATCAAGAGCGGCGCCACCGGCGATACGCGCAACAAGCTGCGGATTGCCCTGGATATTGCGCGCGCGCTCGAGCACATCCACTCGCAAAGCATCATCCATCGGGACATCAAGCCGGATAACGTCCACATCACCACCACCGGCGCCGTCAAGCTGATGGACTTCGGCATCTCGAAGGCGCAGGATTCCACGCGCACCACCACCGGTGTCGTGATGGGAACGCCCTACTACATGGCGCCCGAGCAGGTATTGGGCCGGAACATCACGCCCCTGGTAGATGTCTATTCGTTCGGCGTGCTGTTATTCGAGTTGATGACGGGCACGCGGCCCATCGCCGGCGATACCGTCGAGCGCATCTTTTATCAGATCCTGCAAGAGCCGCTGAATCTCGAGCCCATGCGTCAGGCCGAGATTCCGGATTCGATTATCGATCTGGTCGCGCGGTGCACGGAAAAGGATCCGGAAAAGCGGCCGCAGGGATTCGGGGAGGTGTGCGCGCGCATCCGCGCCATCATTCACGATTGGGACGCGCCCACCCAGCCTTTGAAATCCGCGCAGCCAAGCCCGCTCGGCGCACCGATGCGCAAGCCCTGGCTGATTCCCGCAGCGATTGCCGCCATGGTGGTGGTGCTCGCGGGCGTGTATTTCGGAATTCGCGCCACCCGGATTCGCCCCGCGGCCCCCATTGCTGCGCCGGCGAAAACCGTGGCTCCCAAAGCCGAGCTCGTGCAGATGATCGACACCCCGGCCGGCAAAATGGTGCTCGTCCCCGGCGGACACTTTCTGTTCGGCGAAAAGAAAGAGAGCCGGACGCTTCCCGATTTCTACATCGACCGCACCGAGGTCACCAACGAGGCCTACGCCCTCTTCTGCCAAGAAAAGGGCAAGTCAATGCCGCCTGGAGCAGCCGGCGAAGACCCGAGAGATCCCATTGTGGACGTGGCATTCCTCGACGCGCAGCAGTTCGCCCAATGGGCCGGCAAGCGCCTCCCCACCATGGAGGAGTGGGAGAAGGCGGCTCGCGGAACCACCGGCCGGTTGTACCCCTGGGGCGACGATCTCGTCTCTCCGCTTCCGGCAAATATCGGACACCAGGATGGCAGCGTGATGCACGTCGGCACCAACGCCGAGGGCGCCACCCCTTACGGCGCCGTCAACATGCTGGGCAACGTGTGGGAGTGGGTGGATGAGTCGCGCACGCCGAGCCCCGCCGCGCTCCAGCATTACGCCGGAATCATGAAGCCGCCACCATCTGCCACCGAGCCTTGGTACGTGATCCGCGGCGGCAGCTTCGCCGACCCGGTCCGCAACGATTATCTCTGGGATTTCGCCACGGTGCCGGCGCGCTTTCATTCGGGTAAAATCGGCTTCCGCTGCGCCAAGACGCCGTAAAACCCGCCACGTTACAATTCAAGAAGAACATGACGGTGGACATAGAAGGCGTCACCCTGCATCTGGCGCATCCCGATGAGCTCCCCGTGCGCTGGGTGGGACAGGAAGAGCTGATGCGCCAGTTGTTGGCGGCCTGGCTGGTGGTCAACGACGAGGACCTGCCCATGAACCCGCGCCTCCTCGGCAAGCCCGGTGTGGGCAAGACCACGCTCGCCTACGCCGCAGGCAAACGCATGGGGCGCGATGTGTACATCTTGCAGGCCACGCTCGATACGCGCCCGGAGGATCTGCTCATCACCCCCGTGATCGAAGGCGAAGGTCAGTTGCGCTATGTGGCTTCTCCGCTGGTCACGGCGATGCTCCGCGGCGGCATTGTCATTCTGGACGAAGGCAATCGCATGAGCGAGAAGAGCTGGGCATCACTCGCGCCGCTGCTCGATAACCGCCGCTATGTCGAATCCATCGTGGCCGGCATCAAGATCAAAGCGCATCCGCAGTTCCGCCTCGTCACCACCATGAACGACGATGCCTCCACCTTCGAGCTGCCCGAGTACATCCACTCGCGCCTGCAACCGCAGATTTACATCGATTTTCCCGAGCGCGATGAGGAGTATCACATCCTCAAAG
Source organism: Bryobacteraceae bacterium (assembly GCA_030041035.1). Lineage (GTDB taxonomy): Bacteria > Acidobacteriota > Terriglobia > Bryobacterales > Bryobacteraceae > QHXW01. Next base: position 3,626 of record JASHOO010000745.1, read on the forward strand.
AGAACCTGCCCTTTGCCGAAGACCACATCCTCAACTACGTGACCGACTTCTTACAGCAGGCCCACGCCGCCGACGAGCGCTACACGGTCCGCGACGGCATCAACATCGGACGCTTCGCCATCAAGCTGAAAAGCCTCGCTACCGAACGTAGCCACGAAACCGCCGCCCTCGAAACCGCCGTCATCGAAACCCTCGGCGAAGAAGCCCTCCGCTACGCGAGGCGGCCCAAACCCACCGTTTCGTGAACCGGCAATACCGAGGGAGCCGCGAAACTAGATTCCCAGGAGCCCACATATTGTAGGGGAGAGGCACGCCTCGCCCTGCGCTCGTTACCAGAGTGACGGTTATGCGCATGCTATACCTAGGAGTGGGTACCGTATGTCCGCGTCTCCAAAGCGAATTGCACTGAATAAACTGTTTTTTCAAAAACAAACCCATTCCCATTTCCGGACAGTACACCTCTGCGACGTGGAGCATGCCCGAAGACCTATCCTTTCCTGACCCCGGCAGTCTCCAGCGCGGGCGGTTCACGTACTTCCCCGTGGTGCCGGGGAAACTCGAGTTCGCCATCGAAGTCCGCCGCGCGATTCTCCGCTCGAAGCCGCAAGTCGTCGCCGTCGAGCTGCCCACGACTCTGCGCGATGCCTATCTCCGGGCGGTTCAACGTCTGCCCGAGATGTCCGTAATCCTTTATAGCGACGAGCATGAGGAAGATCGCGCCATCTACGTGCCCGTCGAGCCCGCCGATCCTTTCACCGAAGCCATCCGCACGGCGCGCGAGGTCGGCGCAGAAATCGTGTTCGCCGATCCCGATGCCGGCGAGCGCCCGCATCTGCCCGACGATTATCCCGATCCCTACGCACTGCGCCACATTCCGCTCGAAAAGTACGTCGAGGCGTACCGTCTGTGGCCGCAGCCGCGCTCGGAGAAAATCGCGGTGCACGCTGCGGGTATCGCCTGGAAACTGCAAGGCTGCGACCCGCTGGCGCAGGTGCTGGTCGTCGTTTCGCTCAACCTGCTCGATCCCGTTCTCGACGCCATGGAGCAGCCGCAGGCACAGCCCATGGCGCGGCTGCGCCGCGAGGGCTTGCAGGTGCTCAACCCGCATCCGGAGTGTCTCGCGGAAATCACCGTCGAGTATCCCTATCTGCAGGACCGCTACGAGCACTTTCGCGCGTCCATGACGGAAAATGAAACCGTCGATCGCCGCCGCGTGCAACTGGCCGTGTTCCGCCAGGCCGAAAAAACCTACGAAGCCAACGCCGGTGAGCGCCTGGCGCACTGGCAGCGGCGCCTGCTGGCGCGGTTCACGCGCAACCTGGCGCTCGTCAGCCGCGAGCTCGCCGCGCGCATCTTCGATATCACCGTGGCGGCCCGCTCAGTGGTGGACGATAACTACGCCTGGGAAGTGTGGGAGGCCGCCAATCGTTACCCGCATCAGAAGGTCGAGACCGACCTCCCGACCGTGAAGATCTCCGGCGAAGAAGTCTGGCTCAACACTAAGATGATGCGCTTGCGCCGCCGCCTGCCCAGTAAGAAACGCCGCCTGCGCCCCGTCGGCCTGAAGCCGCGCAAGAAAGAGAAAGTGCCCGGCGAATGGGCCAGCCAGCTCAACGGCGCCAGCATCTGCTCCTACCCGCCCGAGGACCTCGTCATCGAGGACTACGGCCGTTTCCTCAAGAAGAAAGGCAAGAGCATTCTTTCCGAAGAGCGCGCCCGCAGCGAGCCCTTCACCACTTCATTGCTCGATGGCATCGACATCCGCGAAACCATCCATCATTGGTACGAAGGCCAGATCTACGTCAAGAATCTTCAGAAGATTCACGGCGAGGTTGGTGCCGTCATCGTGATCTTCGACGAGGATCGCGACGACCGTTACTCCTACATGACCACATGGCTCGGCGAGCACCAGAACGAATCCGACATGGCGTTCTATTCCACCTACCCGTTCGACAACCTCGTAGGGCCGGGCATCGGCCGCGGCGAGTACGGCGGTTTTCTCATGAGCCTGCCCGCGCGCCGCATGTTCGATGTGTGGCAGGATCCCGATTACGATTTCGCCGAAACCAAACCCGAGCGGCTGCTGCTCGCCGGGCTCGATTATTCCTTGCAGCGGCTCGTCGTCTACGTGGCGGCAAAACCGCCGCGCTCCGTCTTCCGCAACGTCGCGGCGCGCTTTGGCCGCACCATCGTATACATTCCCATCGGCCAGCTCTCGCCGGTCACGCTGAAGAAGATCCGCGTAGTGCACGTGCTCGACGGTTACGACAAACGCGAGATCGCCAAGGACTACATTTGGTAAATTGAACGGTATGCGCAAGCTTACTTTGCTGTTGGCCTTTTCACTAACTGCAGCCTTTGCGGCGGACCCCAAAGTCGCCATCACTTCCTTCGCGGCCGAGGGCCAGGACCGCACCGTGCAGGTGCGGAATGATGCGGAAACCCCGGTGACGGCGTTTCTCGTGGGCGCGTCGGGAACCGAGTTTGTCTCGACCGACATGCTTCTCGGCGCGCGTGACGGGCGCCTGCTGAAGCCCGGCGAATTGGCTGAGGTGAAGGTTCCGGGCGCCACTGATCCGCAGCCTCGCGTGCTCGCCGCAATCTTCGAAGACGGCACCACCGAGGGTGACGCCGTTTCCGTGAGCCGCCTGATCACCGCGCGGCGCGAGGTGTATAACCAGCTCTCGTTCGCCCTCTCGCTGCTTCAGAATGAGAACGTGAACCGCCTGTCGGCATCGGCCGTTGCTGCTTGGTTCCGCCAGTGGAGAGAGCGTTGGCTCGCAGCCGATCCCACGCGCCAGATGCCGGTCGCTATCGCCGCCGAGATGTATCTCGATCGTGCAGGCAATGAGACCGCGACCCGGCCGGCACATGAGCTGATCGAGGTATTCGAGGAACTGTCGGCCAAGCTCGCGGCCAGCCAGCCGGCGTTTTAGCCGGCCATCTTCTTGCGGATCACTTCAACCAGTTCCTCGACCGCCGCCGCACTCTTGTGGAGCATCGCCTGCTCATCCGCCGTCAGCTTGATCTGATAGATCTGCTCGATTCCCTTCGCACCCAATTTCACGGGCACTCCGACAAACAGCCCGTTGACGCCGTACTCGCCCTCCAGATACGCCGCGCAAGGCAGAACCTTCTTCTTATCCTTCAGAATGGATTCCGCCATCTCGACCGCCGCGGCCGATGGCGCATAGTAGGCGCTGCCGGTCTTGAGATACTTCACGATTTCCGCGCCGCCGTTCTGCGTGCGCTCCACCAGGCGCTGCAATGTCGCCGCATCCAGCAGGTCGGGCAATGGAATGCCGGCCACGTTGCTCAGCCGTACGAGCGGCACCATAGTGTCGCCGTGCCCGCCCATCACCACTGCCGTCACATTCTCCACGGCAACCTTGAGTTCCTGCGCAATAAA
>JASHOO010000746.1 GCA_030041035.1 Bryobacteraceae bacterium
CCCGGGTAAGAGGGGGAGTTCTAATGCGAAACGGCTGTGGGGCATGCCTGGCGAGTATAGGGCGCTTCTTTGCCAATTGCAAATCACGCGCCTTCCACCCGCCGTTCCCGAGTCCCTGTAGGTAATGGCCAGAGGCGCGTTGGGAAAGTCATCATAAACCGCCAGCACCAGCGCCTTCGTCAGGCGGCTGGCGGCGCTCAGTGTGGTGAGTGAGGGGCGACGAGGCGTGAGTAGCGTTAACGGTTAATATCGGTAGCTATTTCGTCGACCCAGTCTTACTGCCCTCTCGGACTCTTGAGGTACCGCATGGGAGTGGCGCTTCTTTGGCCGATGTTGTACTACGACGGGAGGGTGGGGTCAGTGTGCTTGCCACCGCCGATCACTTTTTCGAGGTCCTCTTGCTTCATCCCACTGTGGGACGCAACATCAATATTTAACTCCGTGATGCTTTTGCCTGTTGCGTTCCTAATTTGCCTCTGTTGATCTTCCGTGAGTTTGATCGTTAAGTTTGTGTCCAGCCTCCGGTTATTCCGGCTGCTGAGTCGGCGTTGTCGATTGTGACGTTAACCGGAGGGGTGTGAAGTGCGTTCTGCTATTCCCCAGCGCCAGCGGCTTCCCCCTGCCGTTTCAGTTTCAGCTTGTCCTTATTGGCTTCGAGGCACTCCCGCAATTCCTCGGCATGGTCCAGCAGCCGCACCCACTGCTCGTAGTAAAGCGTTACCGGGAAACGCCCCAGGCGGTAAACGCTCACTCCACCCTTGTCGCTGACGCGGAATTCTAACGCCGATGGTTTGTGCTGGACCTGCTGTTCGAGTTCTGCAATCCGGCGTAGGAGTTCTTCTTTGGTTGGTTCTGGCATAGCTTATCTCCTCACCCGCTACCAGTACGCCAGTGCCCGCCGGCAAATCGGCAAGCATGTGGACATTCGTGTGGACAAGCCTGCCGTTCAAGATCGCTGCTGGTATGTTAATGATTGAAAAATCTGGTGGACCTGGTGAGATTCGAAAAAAATGAATCTACTGAAAACAACGAAGTTCGTGATTCTAAACGCAGCCAGAAGAGCTGAATCTGCTAAATCTGCAAGCCCTCGGCACGTGTACGGCACGCGGGGCCAAAAACTGTAAATCAGTGAACTGCGACAACAAGAAGCGACTGTGTGCCCCACTATGCTATTGTGTACAGTGAGTACACAATGATCGAAACCGTAAAGGTCGGCATTCGCGAATTCCGCGAGAAACTCGCGGACTATCTCGAATCAGGTACCGCGCTCGCCATCACGCGACATGGTGAAACGCTCGGTTTCTACATCCCGACCCAGAAGCGCAGCCGGAAAGCCGAACTCGACGCCATGCGCGCCGCGGCCAAAGACCTCGACCAAATGATTTCCTCCTGGGGTGCGAGCGAAGAAGAGTTGATAAACGAGTACAAAGAAGCCCGCGGGGCAGCTCGCAAGAAGAAGCGGAATGCCAAGTAGAGCACTGCTTCTAGCTTGGCAAATTTCGACAACATAACCGTTATTATGGCATTATTCTACATAGCTAAATAGATTTCGACATCGGCTGTGATATAGTGGTTTCCGACTTCATAAGAAGCATTGGGGTCTTCTTCGACTGGACCAGAGGATTTTCGAGGCATGAAACTCGCGCCAGCTCCCGTCGCCGTCTTCCAGGAGAAGACCGTCCTAGACGGAACCAGACTGGCCGGTTGGGCAGCGATTGTCCAAGCACTTGCTCTTAAGGGACCAGTCCGAAGACTGAGTTGCGTCTCGGAGCAGCATGTTCGCGGCAGCCACCGGGAAGAGGGAACTTGGACTGTTTTTGATAAGCGCTACTGGCCCGGTGATACGTTTGCCGATCATCTGACGTTTGCGCTGCGCCATGAAGACATCGATCTCCTGATCCTAAAGCGGGTCTTCGAAGCTGTGCCCAAAGCTGAGGTTGAAGCCATCATTCGGGTCGCTCCGACCGGCATTCCGGCGCGGCGTGCGTGGTATCTTTACGAAGTTCTAACGGGCCGTGCGCTCGACGTGGATGACGCACCCAGCGCCGCCGCCATCGATCTGCTCGACCCCGCCGCGCACTTCACAGGCAAGCCGCGTCTCTCGAAACGCCATCGCGTGCGCGACAATCTCCTGGGTACCGGCCGCTTCTGCCCAGTCATCCGCCGCACCAAAGCGCTCACGGAATTTCTGGCACTCGACCTTGCTGCCAAGGCGCGTGAAACCGTGGGACGCACTGGGGCCCATCTCGTTGCGCGCGCCGCCAGCTTCATGCTGCTGGCCGACAGCCGGGCAAGCTTCGAGATTGAGGGCGAGCGCGCACCACGCAACCGGCTGGAGCGGTGGGGGCGGGCGGTCCTTCAAGCCGGCAAGAACCGCATCACGCTCGACGAAATCATTCGCCTTCAGCGCGTCCTCATAGAGGATACGCGATTCGTGCGCGCGGGCCTGCGTCCCGACGGCGTCTTTGTGGGCGAGCGCGACCACAACGGCGATCCTCTGCCGGAATTCATCGGAGCGCGCCCCGATAATCTCGATGATCTGATGGGCGGCTTGCTGGAGGCGAACGGCCGCATGCGCGACGATGGCATCGACCCGGTGCTGAAGGCAGCGGCAACCGCGTTCGGCTTCGTCTATGTTCATCCGTTCCAGGATGGCAACGGGCGTATGCACCGCTGCCTGATCCATCACGTCCTCGCTGAACGAAAGTTCACGCCGCCGGGGATGGTCTTCCCGGTGTCTTCCGTAATGCTCGATCGCATCGATGACTACCGTGCAACCTTGCAGGGCCATACCGGCCCGTTGATGCCCTTCATCGAGTGGCGCCCCACACCGGAGCGGAACGTCGAGGTCATCAACCAGACTGCGGATCTATACCGTTATTTCGATTGCACGGAAGAGGCGGAGTTTCTGTTCGGCTGCGTCAGGCGCACCGTCGAGCAGGATCTGCCGCGTGAGATCGACTATCTACGCCGCCACGACGAAGCGATACGCCGCATCATGGATGCGGTCGAAATGCCGGACCGGGTTGCTGAAAACCTGGTGATGTTCATCAGGCAGAACAATGGAACTCTATCCAAGAAGCGCCGTGAGGGTGAGTTCAAGAAACTAAGCGATGAGGAAGTGACTTTGATCGAGGGCATTGTGAACGATGAGTTCGCAGTCTCCTGAAGCCGGAGACGCTCCCGTCAGAACCGTCCATCACTTTCCAGAAAGCCAGTTATCGTTCCGGGCCCGCGTCGAATTCTTGAATACAAGGGGATTTGAACGAAGCCGAAGCGGCAGACGCTACGCGTGAGCGTCCGCTCCGGAGTTGGTGAAAAAGGGATAGTTTTGGGTCACAAAGGAGGTCTCTGTGACCCAACTCCGAAAAATGATGCTCGATGAACTCGAGCGTCGAAATTACTCTCAGAATACAGTTCGCGCATACGTCAAAACGATTGAAGACCTGGCGCGTTATTTCAGGCGTCCACCAGACCGGCTGGGCCCCGAACAGATTCGCGCTTATCAGGCGTATCTGTTTCGCGAGCGGAAACTCGATCCCAATACCGTGACTCAAAGGACAGCCGCCCTACGATTCTTTTTTGTCGTAACTCTCAAGAGGAGGTGGTCGATGGCAGATATCCCTTATCCGCGAAAGGCGCGGCGGCTGCCTAAGGTGATCAGTCCCGAGCAAGTCGTGCAGCTCATTGACTCAGCGAGCACCGCCTTCAACCACCTTCTGCTGATGACTCTCTATGGGACTGGCTTACGCCGCGAGGAAGTGGCGCGCCTCAGGATCGAGGACATCGACCGCGAACGGATGGTGATTCACGTCAAGGGCGGCAAAGGCCGTAAAGATCGCGATGTCATGCTCAGCCCGAAGCTGTTGCTGGAACTAGACCAATACCTGGACGGACTGCGTCAAAGGCCGACGACCTGGCTGTTTCCCGGCAACCGCTGGCACACTAGCGAAAAGCCTGTTACCGCCAACGTGATATGGAATGCGTGCCGGGACGCGGCCCTACGAGCGGGACTCAGCCCTGATATTCATCCCCACACTTTGCGGCACTGC
>JASHOO010000747.1 GCA_030041035.1 Bryobacteraceae bacterium
CTGCACTCGAAGATGTGCGAAAACTGGGGCTACCAGCGGCTGGCGGAGCATGACCGCGACGAATCGATTTCGGAAATGGTGCACGCCGAGAAGCTGATGCAGCGGATCCTGTTTCTGGAAGGCACGCCCAACATGACCGAGATCGGGCCGATCAAAGTCGGCGCGAATGTGAAGGCGCAGCTCGAAAGCGACCTGGAGCTGGAACTCGACGCGCTGCCGCGCTTGAATGCGGCGATCAAGAAAGCCACGGAGCTGGGTGACAACGCCTCGCGCGAGCTATTCGAGCAGATCCTGATCGACGAAGAAGAGCACGTCGATTACCTCGAAGGGCAACTGCATGCGGTCGCGGACGTTGGGATCGAGAATTATCTTGCGCAGTGGATCCACTCGGGCAAGGAAAACGAGAAAGACTGAAGGCCGGGCGTGCCCGGCCGCTCAACTTGAGCGGCCGAGTGCCAGGCCAGACCTTACTTTTCAATGAGTTACGTTTTTCCCGCCGCTACACTTGAGCGGCGGGAGCCCGGGGCTTTCCCTCGCGTACCAGGTCAAACAGCCGCCGGGCTCTCCCGGTGTTCGATCTTCACCTCCCGCCCGCCATGCAGAATCGATTCGCGGCCCGCTTCGAGGACCAGCTCGTTGTAGGCGCTGTTGGCGGGTGTGGCCATGATGCCCGCGGCGTCGATTTCCCGCAGCAGCTTTTGGCGCTCGGCGAGTGACTCAACCGCACCTACGCGGAGGCAGTTGCCGATGATGTGCTCGACCGATCGATAGCCGTAACCGACCGGCACAAAGCCCGGGCCGCCCATATCGAGGTATTGGAAATAATCAGGGCTCGGCTCGGCGTAGATGGTCGCGCCATCGCCGGATGGCTGGTGGAGGTAGCTGTACTTCAATCCGCGAAACTGATCGTGATGTTCGATCAAGCCGCCCGTATCGGCGCCGCTGCAATAGAGCATCATTCCCTGGGTGTTCGTTCCGGGCGCGGCATCGGGGAAGCCGAGGCCGTTCTGCACATTCAGGCACGCGCCGTTGGACCAGAGCACGCGCGCGTCGGTCCAGAGAAATCCTTCCTTGCCGTTGGGATAGCGGTCGCGAATGCCGAACAGACTGATCGACGTGGGCAGCAGGCCGGTGATGAAATGAACGATGTCCACGTAATGGCAGCCGATATAGGTGAAAGCATCGGAGTTTTCGGTGGTCATCCAGTTCTGAAAGTTCGAATGCCGGTAGTACCACTTCTCAAACAGGCGGGCGGTGCCCAGGCGGAATTCTCCGAAGGCGCCCTCGCGATACTTGCGGCGCGCCATGAGTGAGCGGTCATCGAAGCGCTTGTGATACTCGACACCCACCACCAGGCCGCGCGCGAGAGCCTCGCGCTCGATTTCAAGGGCCTGCTCGTGCTTTAGGACAAGCGGTTTGACCGTGCACACGTTCTGGTTGTGACGCAGAGCCGTCATAATGACGCTGTAGTGCAACTGATCGGGAACCGCCACGACGACGATCTGGCGCGGCGGCATGGCTTCGATGACCTGGCGCGAAATGTCGGGCTGGATGGTATCGGGATCGCCGGAATCGGGATACGCGCGAAATGTACGCTCGGGGAAGGCTTTCACGATACCTTCGGCCTTGGCCAGCGCCTCGACCGCACGGCGGCGCGCGTCGCAGACCGTGATCGGGCCGATGCGGCCGAGCCGCTGCAGTTGATAAAGCGACGGCAGAAGCTGATCGTGCACAATCATGCCGGCGCCGACGAGGGTGACTTCGGGTTGGTAGCTCATGTTTTCGGTTTACGCCACGGCCGTATGAGCGACCAGCGCCTCGGCGAAAGCTTCCTCGAGCGCCTGCATGCTGTCCTGGATGGCGGCTTCGGTGATCACAAGCGGCGGGCTGATTTTTACCGTTCCGCCGCCGAGTCCTACAGGAGTGAACATCAGCACGCCCTTTTCGATGGACCGGCGCACGACTTCCCAGGCGAGATCGGCATCGGGTTCCTTGGTGCCCGGAATGACACAGGCCACACCCGCGACCAGTCCCTTGCCATCCACTGCGCCGATTTGCGGTGTGCGTCTCTGAAGGGCGCGAAGCTTCTGATGCAGCAGGGCTCCTACCTTGCGTGAATTTTCCGCGAGATTCTCCCTCACCACCAGGTCGATGGAGGCGAGCGCAGCGGCACAGCAAATGGGATTGCCGGTGTGAGTCGAGGTCATACTGCCGGCCGGATGCAGATCCATCACGTCCGGCCTGCCGGCCACGGCTGCCAGAGGGAGGGAACTCGAAATCCCCTTGCCGAAGCAGGCGAGATCCGGCACGATGCCGTAGTGCTCGAAACCCCACATGGTGCCGGTCCGGCCGAAGCCCGCCTGCACCTCGTCACACACCAGCAGCGCCCTGTGGCCGGTGCACCACTCGCGCAGCTCGTGCATATACTGCACGGGCGCGAAGGCCGCACTGCCGCCCTGGTACGTTTCGAGAATGACGCCCGCGACATCGGGCGGCTCCACGCCCTGTTCGCCGAGAGCGCGCTT
>JASHOO010000088.1 GCA_030041035.1 Bryobacteraceae bacterium
CTGCCGTCCAAAAACTGCTTCTTCGAAGGCCGCACCGAGCCCGCTCCCACGCTCTCGCCGAACAAACTGGAAAATCTGAGGCCGAGCGTGTTTCTGGACGCATTATTCATCCATCCGCCCGGGCCCAAAGAGACCGCGTTTCCGGTAGACTTCACCGATGAGGACAACGCATTTTACATCCTGCATATTCTGGCCACGGGTTCCGACGGCCAGGCGCGCGTGGTGAGGGACGTGTGGTTCGACCGTCTGAATTTGCACGTCGTGCGCCAGATGAGCTTCGACGACCACGGCGAGATTCTCACCGATGCGCGTTACAGCGGCTGGAAGAATTACAACGGGGTTGGGTTCCCTAAGGTGATTGATATCAACCGGCCGCAGGACGAGTATGGCGTCGTGATCACCCTGGAAAAGGCGGAGATCAATAAACCCATTGCCGACGAACAGTTTGTCCTTAGGCAGCCGGAAGGAACCGTGTTGCAAGTGCTGGGGAGCAAGCCCGACCAGGCGCAGCCACCCAGGGCGACAGAAGGTTCCGGCGGGCAGACAAAGAAAACCAATTGACTTTCAAGCTGATTCTCGAAAACATGCGATACCGGCCGCTGCGCAGCCTGCTGAGCGCGTTGTTGATCGCGATTCCGGTGACGCTGATTCTGACGCTCGTGGGAATGAGCCAGGGGATGCTGGCGGAATCGGCGCGGCGCACGCGCGGCATCGGCGCCGATATCATGGTACGCCCGCCGAACGCAGCCTTTATGGGCTTTTCCGGCGCGCCGACACCCGAGAAAATGGTGTCCGCCCTGGCACAGGAACCGCACATAGCGGTAGCCACTGGGGTGATCGTGCAGGGGCTCGGTGGACTCGAAAACGTCCAGGGTGTGGATCTCGAACAATTCGACAAGATGAGTGGCGGCTTCGAATACATCCAAGGAGGGCCGTTCAAGGGGCCCGACGATATTCTGGTCGAAGAAAGTTATGCGCGGCAGCATAAGCTGCGGCTGGGTAGCCCGGTCCAGGTTCTGGGCCATAGCTGGCGAGTGGCGGGCATTTTTGCTTCCGGCAAGCTGACGCGGATCGTGTTGCCGCTGGATGTCGTACAGAAGCTGACCGCGAACATCGGGCACGTCAGCATCATCTACCTGAAGGTGGACAATCCCGCAAATGTCGGATCCGACATAGATGCTTTGAGTAAGAAATTCGAGGGCTTTCGGTTTCTATCGATGACGGAATACTTGTCGATGGTATCGGCGGATAGCGTCCCGTTCCTGCATCCGTTCATCAACGTGATTGTCGGCATCGGCGTGGTGATCGGCTTTGCCGTGGTCTGCCTGTCCATGTACATGGCGGTTTTGCAGCGAACGCGCGAGATCGGAATTCTCAAGTCGCTGGGGGCCTCCAAGAGTTATGTGCTGGGATTGATCGTGGCGGAGGCGCTGGCCATGGGACTCGCCGGAACCGTGGGCGGCATTCTGCTGAGCTTCGTGGGACGGTGGCTGATCATGACACTGGTCCCGGCCTCATTGACCCAGGCGATCGTGCCCGAATGGTGGCCCAGAACGGCGGCGATTGTGCTCGGCGCCTCGCTTTTGGGCGCACTCTATCCCGGGTTACGCGCGGCGCGGCAGGACCCCATTGAAGCGCTCGCCTATGAGTGAAGCGCCGATCATCGAAATCCGCGGATTACGCAAGGTCTATCGCGTGGGCAAAGTCGACGTGGAGGCGCTGCGCGGCGTGGATCTGCAAGTCTCACGCGGCGAGTTTCTCTCGATCGTGGGCCCATCGGGTTCGGGCAAATCGACGCTGTTTCACATTGTAGGAGGCCTGACGCCACCGACGGCGGGGGTAGTGCGTGTGGCGGGCGATGATGTGGGCGCGATGTCCGACGCAACCCGCACGCGCATGCGCAAGCAGACGGTGAGCTTCGTATTCCAGAAATTCAATCTGCTGCCCAATCTCACGGCGGGTGACAACATCGAACTGGCGCGGTATTTGGGAGGCAAAGACCACAGCCAGGATGCCGGATTTCAGGAAGCGCTCGATCTGCTCGGGATCGCGCACCGCATGGGACACAAGCCGAGCGAGCTTTCCGGCGGCGAGCAGCAGAGGGTGGCGATTGCGCGCGCCATCGTGAATCACCCGGCGATTCTGCTGGCCGACGAGCCGACGGGGAATCTCGACAGCGCCAATTCGGGTGCTGTCCTGGAAGTGCTGCGCGATTTGAATGAACGGCTGGGCCAGACCATCCTCATGATCACGCATAATCCCGATGCCGCGGCTTATGGGCACCGGACCGTGCATATGCAGGACGGCCGGATCCTGGAACCGGGCTAGGCTGGGGGGTGAAACCCTCGTACCGACTCGAGCGCACCGTAGAGCCTCCATCTGATCAGGTCTAAGCGGTTCGCCCAATTGTCCCCGTTTGGTCTTCTGCTTACCCTGGAGACAGAGTACTCATGTTACGGGCTGTGATCATTTGTCCCGACCGTGCTCTGAGCGCGGCTCTGCGCGAGGCCTTGGAAAAGACCCGGAAAGTGAGCGTTCTCAGGACGCTCGAAGGGTATCCAGGCGAGCTGGACCTGGTGCGTTTTCTGCGGGCCACGGCGCCGGACGTGGTGTTTCTGGGCATGGGGAACTCCCGGCAGGCACTGGCCGTCGCGGCAAACGCGGAGGCCCACGCACCGGGAATGCAGGTCGTCGCGGTCAACCGGACGGTCGCTCCCGAGGCGCTGCTCGAGACCATGCGCGCCGGCATCCGCGAGTTCCTGGGTCTACCGTTCGAAACGGAAGCGGTGCAGCAGGCGGTCGCGCGCGTCGCAGAGATTGTGGAGCGCAACCCGCCGGCGATCGGGTCCACCGAGCGCGTGTTGTCGTTCCTGCCTTCGAAACCCGGCGTGGGATGCTCGACCATTGCGTTGAACACCAGCATCATGCTGGCGCAGCTGCCGGATTCCAAAACCCTGCTGGCGGATTTCGATCTGAACTGCGGCATGATCGCCTTCATGTTGCAGATGGACGCGGCCCATTCGGTGATCACGGCGGCGGAAAATGCGCACCAGATGGACGAGACGCTGTGGCCCAAGCTGGTGGCGAGTGTCGGCGAGCTGGATGTGCTGCCGGCCGGCAAACTGGCGCCCGGACATCGCATTGATGCCCTCCAGATAGGCCATCTCATCGAGTTCGCGCGACGCCACTACCAGGCTATCTGCGTCGACCTGTCGGGGATCCTGGAGAAGTTCTCGGTGGAGTTGCTGCACGAGTCCAAGGAGATCTTCCTGGTTTGCACGCCGGAGGTGCCGAGCCTGCATCTGGCGCGGGAAAAACTGCATTTCCTACGCAATCTCGAACTCGAATCACGCGTGAAAGTGCTACTGAACCGGGCGGCACGCCATAGCCTGATTCCGGTCTCGGAAGTCGAAAAAGTGCTCGGCGTTCCGGTGTACATGAGCTTCCCCAACGATTATCTCGGGGTGCACCGCGCGCTGACTTCGGGAAAGCACGTCAACCCGTCTTCAGAACTAGGTGCGGGCTTTGCCGCACTGGCCAAATCTATCCGGAACGGCGAGCCCCCGAAACCCGCCGCCCGGCCCCGGCTGCTCGACCTGCTCCGCCCCAGGAAAAAGCCTGCCCCCGCCGTGCGGGAAGACAGTCTGCTCGCTTCTTAAAGCTGGGGAACGTGTGGCGCGGCTCAGCACCCTCAGGCGTTACTGCTGCCCCACTTGAGCAAGCTCGTGCAGGGCCGCGTCAGCGGATCATCGTAGTGGTTGGGGCTGATGCGCAGCGCGTAGCCAAGCCTCCCGGTCTGCTGCGGCGCTATGTCCTTGGCGAACACCGCGGTGGTGCCGTTCCGCTCGATCACCGGCAGCACCATCACCTCGGTTTCTTCCAGGCTGCCGCTTGCGCCGACGCGTCCCATCACCAGCTCGACACGCACATCCTCGGGATCGAGCCCGGCCAAATCAACGGTGGCACGCACCGGCACGGTCACGCCGCTGGTTACGGGCCCTGTGGGCGCCGGGCCGGTCTCGACAAAGTGCACGCGATCCCACGCCTCGCGGACTTTGCCGCTCCACTTGACCCGCCGGCGCGCGCTCTCGAAGCGGCTCTGCACCTGCGCGGTAAAAGCCAGGTGCGCCGGAGCGTACAGCTCGTGATCGTACTCGCGTAACATGCGGCGGGCGTCAAATTCCGGACTCAGATAGCGCAGCGACTGCTTGACGCGCCGCATCCACTCCTGCGTGCCGTGATCGCGCCGCTCGTAGAACATGGGCACGATCTCGTTTTCGAGCAAGTAGTAGATCGCGCTGGCATGCAGGTTATCCTGATCGTCGGTATACGGCTCGCGGTCACCAATGGCCCAGCCGCCCGACTCCTCATAGGCCTCGTCAAACCAGCCATCCAGGATGCTCAGGTTCAGCACGCCGTTCATGGCTGCCTTCATGCCGCTCGTGCCGCAGGCTTCCTCGCCGCGCCGCGGCGTGTTGAGCCAGATGTCACAGCTTTGCACCAGCTCGCGCGCCACCTTCATGTCATAGTCTTCGATGAAGACGATGTGTTTCCACAACTCGGGATCGCGCGAGTACTGCACCACGTCGCGGATCTGCGACTTGCCCGGATGGTCCTTGGGGTGGGCCTTCCCGGCGATGATGATCTGTACGGGCCGGTCTTTGTTGCAGAGAATCCGCTTCAGCCGTTCGGGATCGCGGAAGATCAGGTTGGCGCGCTTGTAGGTGGCGAAACGGCGCGCGAAACCGATGGTGAGAACGCTGGGGTCCAGCACCTCGGTCGAGTGGCGCAGCTCCGACGACGCGGCTTTGCGACGGAAGGCCGAGGCGGTCTGGCGGTCGCGGACGAACGCAATCAGCCGGCGCTTGCGGCGGCGATGCACTTCAAGCAGCTCTTCGTCCGGGATTTCGTCGATCAGTTCCCAGGTTTTCGGATCGGTGGTGTGCTCGCGCCAGTCGGGCTCGAGATACTGGTCGTACAGATCCGTCAGGTCGCTGTTGAGCCAGCTCGGCAGGTGCACGCCGTTGGTGATCGAGGTGAGCGGAACCTCCCAAATGGGCAGTTCGGGCCAGAGATCGTGCCACATCTCCTGCGCCACGCGGCGGTGCAGCCGGCTGACGGCGTTGCGGTAGGAAGAAGTCTTGACGGCCAGCACTGCCATGGAGAAGCGCTCGCCCATGTCCGAAGGATTGCGCCGCCCCAGCTCCATGAAGCGATGGAATTCTATGCCGGATTCGCGGCAATAGTCCTGGAAGTAGTAGTGCATCATGCCGGCGTCAAAAAGGTCGATGCCGGCGGGCACTGGCGTGTGCGTGGTGAATACGTTGTTGGTACGGGTGGCCTCGAGAGCTTCATCGAAGGTGAGCCGCTGCTCCTCCATCAGGCCGCGGACTCGCTCCACCGCCAGGAAAGCGGAATGGCCCTCGTTCATGTGAAACGCCGTCGGCTCGAAATTCATGGCGCGGAGTGCGCGCAGCCCGCCGATGCCCAGTACGATTTCCTGGCGGATCCGCGTATCCATGTCGCCGCCATAAAGCTGGTCGGTGATGTCGCGGTCCTGCGGCGACGGATTGTCGGGGATGTTGGTATCGAGCAGGTAAAGCTTGATGCGGCCCACGTCCATGCGCCACACCTGGATGAGCAGCGGACCGGTGGGCAGCTTGACCGTCACCTTGAGGTCCTCACCGAAACCGTCCTTCACGGGCAGGATGGGGAGAGTGTAGAAATCGTTGTCGCTGTAGCGCTCCTGCTGCCAGCCGTCGGCGTTCAGGACCTGGCGGAAATATCCCTGTTGATACAGCAATCCGACGCCGATCAGCGGCAGGTTAAGATCGCTCGCCGATTTGAGGTGATCGCCGGAAAGAATCCCCAGGCCGCCCGAATAAATGGGCAGGCATTCACTGAGACCATACTCGGCGGAAAAGTAGGCGATCAGTTTGCCGCCCGATGGAGCGCGGCCGTTCTGCATGTGCGCGTCGTAACGCTGGCACGCCTGCGCGTAGTGCGCCAGATAGCGGGGGTCGGCGGCGGCGCGCTCCAAGGCTTCCTGCGAGACCCGGCCCAGCATCATGACGGGGTTGTAGCCGGATTCCTTCCAGAGCGCCGGATCGAGCCGGCGGAACAGCGCGCGGATGGGCGGCTCCCAACTCCACAAAAGGTTGTAGGCGAGTTCGCTCATGCGCGAAAGCGGAGCGGGAATGGCGGGCCGCACCAGAAACTCGCGCACGGGTCGTATATAAAACGGCATCGTTATGCGCTTTCTCTATGATAAAGGTTCCGCGCCTCCAGCGGAGCATCTGCTGCCGGATTTATGCGGCGGGAAGCGGTTTCACCCCTCACCGGCGCCGCGGCGAAATGGGGCTATCCGGTACCGCAGGGGGGAAGCATTCCCCTGCGCCACGGTGTATAGTGAGGTTACCATTGGCAGTGCGTTTCTTGATTTTTCTCGGGTGTTTGGCGCTCGCGGGCCAAGCGCAGGGCGCGCCGCGAGTGCTGGAGGTGGATGTTGATTCCATTGTGCACCCCGTGACGGTGGAAATCGTGGGGCGCGCACTGGAACAGGCCGCGCACGACCAGGACGATCTGGTTCTCATTCGCCTGAATACCCCGGGCGGGCTCATGGACGCGATGCGTGAGACCATTGAAAAGATCGTCGCATCTCAAGTCCCTGTAGTGACTTACGTGGCACCGAGCGGCGGCCGCGCGGCTTCCGCGGGCTTCTTTCTTTTGGAAGCCGGCGATATCGCGGCCATGGCGCCGGGCACCAACACCGGCGCCGCTCACCCAGTCATCATCGGAACCGAGATGGACCCGGTCATGAAGCAGAAGGTCGAGAACGACGCCGCGGCCTCCCTGCGCAGCCTGACGGCCAAACGCGGCCGGAACAGCGACCTGGCCCAGAAGGCCGTGCTCGAGAGCAAGTCGTTCACCGAGAAGGAAGCACTCGAAAATCATCTCATCGAGTTTATTGCGAATAACGAGCAGGATCTGTTGCACCAGCTCGACGGCAGAGAAATCACGCGCTTCGACGGGCGCAAGGAAACGCTGCACACGGCTGGCGCCGAGATTGTGGCTTACGAGAAGAATCTGCGGCAGCGGGTGCTCTCGGCCATCAGCGACCCCAACATTGCGCTCATCCTACTGGTGCTGGGCGCGCTGGGCATCTACGTGGAATTTTCCACCCCGGGCGTCATCTTCCCCGGAGTGGCGGGAGCGATCCTGATGCTGCTCGGCCTGACCGCGCTCTCCATGCTGCCCATCAACTGGCTGGGCGCGGGGCTGCTGATCTTGTCATTCGCGTTTTTCGTGCTGGAAGCCAAGTTCGCGGCGCATGGAGTTCTGGCGGCCGGCGGCGCGGTAGCCATGATCCTGGGAGCCGTTATCCTGATCAACAGCCCGCTGCCCGAAATGCGCGTCCATCTCTCGACGGCGGTCGCGCTGGCCATTCCCTTCGCTGCCATTACCGTATTTCTGCTGTCGCTCGTGATGCGCGCTCGCGCCGGAAAAGTGGTCACCGGCGTAGAGGGGATGATCGGCGAGACCGGCGTGGCCATCGGCGATCTCACTCCGGAAGGCCGCGTGTTTGTGCGCGGGGAATACTGGAACGCAGTGGCAGCGGCTCCGGTGAAAACCGGCGAGAAGGTGCGGGTCACCGCCGTCGACCACCTCAACCTGACCGTAGAACCGGTACAAAATCAATCGCGAGGCTGACTCATGTTCGATCTCCCAACGCTGGTAATCATTCTGATCATCGTTCTCTATTTGCTGTCTTCCATCAAGATTCTGGCCGAGTACGAGCGCGGCGTCATCTTCCGGCTGGGCCGCGTGCTGCCCAAACCCAAGGGACCGGGCCTGGTCCTGGTATTCGCGCCCATCGACCGCATGGTCCGCGTCTCATTGCGCATCGACACGCTGGAAGTGCCGCCGCAGGACGTGGTAACCCGTGACAATGTCACCGTAAAGGTGAACGCGGTGATTTATTTCCGCGTACTGGATTCGACACTGGCGGTGATCGAGGTTTCCAACTTCCTGTATGCCACCTCACAGCTTGCGCAAACCACCTTGCGTAGCGTATTGGGCGAGGTGGAGCTGGACGAGCTGCTGAGCCAGCGCGAAAAGCTGAATGTGCGCTTGCAAGCCATTCTCGATCAACACACCTCGGCGTGGGGCGTGAAGGTGACACTGGTGGAAGTCAAGCAAGTGGATCTAGCCGAGCAGATGATTCGCGCGATTGCACGCCAGGCCGAGGCGGAACGCGAACGGCGGGCGAAGATCATCCATGCCGAGGGCGAGTTTGAGGCGTCGGACAAGCTGGCCGCGGCAGCGGAAGTGATCCAGAGACAGCCGTCGGCCATCCAGCTTCGCTATCTGCAAACGTTGGTGGAAATCGGCACCGAAAAGAACACAACCATTGTTTTCCCGCTGCCAGTCGATATACTTTCTTCTTTAGGGCGCGCGCTGGATCAATTGTCGGGAACCAAGTCACCGGCGGCATAAATCGCGGCGCGTGCGCATCG
Organism: Bryobacteraceae bacterium; assembly: GCA_030041035.1. Lineage (GTDB taxonomy): Bacteria > Acidobacteriota > Terriglobia > Bryobacterales > Bryobacteraceae > QHXW01. Next base: position 8,517 of record JASHOO010000088.1, read on the forward strand.
CTTTATGAGTAGAACCGAAGGTGAATACGAGCTGGTACTGGGCAACCGGCAATTGCTCAGCGCGTTTTTCATCATCGTGATTTTGTTCGGCGTGTTCTTCACGATGGGCTACGTGGTCGGGCGGAACTCGACGCCGGGCAGCGCGTCGTCCAACACCGTGGCGGCGAATCCGCGGTCCGAAGCGCCATCATCCCCGGCGCCTGCTCAGTCCGCTGCGCCGCCTTCCACGGCTCCGAAAGAGGAGGCGAAAGAGGCTGAACCGGCGGAAACGAAACCGGTGGAGACTAAGCCCGTCGAGATTGCACCTGTTGCGCCGCCCGAAAAAGCTCCGGTGAAGGCCGAAGCTCCGCATCGGGCGCCTGCGTCCAAGCCCGCGACGAGTTCCGGTGCCGCCGTCACTGTGAATCCTGGCCCGGGCAACATGTACCTGCAGGTGATGGCCGTCGGGCAGCCGCAAGCCAACGTGGTAGTGGACACGCTCAAGCAGAAGGGATTCCCGGTGGTGCTGGCGCAGAGCCCGAACCCCACCCTCTTTCGTGTGATGGTGGGACCGTACACGGACGCCTCAGGTTTGGGCAAGGCCAAAGCTGAGCTCGAAAACGCGGGTTTCAAACCTCTCGTGCGAAAATAGGGCGTTGGACGCCCTGGTACAAATTTCCGGTAGCGCACGCGCTTCCGTAACGAGGCCCCGGCTGCCCGAGTGGGCGCGCAAGACGCCCACGCACTTCGAATCTCTGCACCGCCTGAAACGAGACCTGCGCCGGTTGAATCTCCACACGGTGTGCGAATCGGCGCGCTGTCCCAACATTCACGAGTGCTTCCATCGTGGCGCCGCTACGTTCATGATCCTCGGCAATGTCTGCACCCGCGGCTGTGGTTTTTGCTCCGTGCCCAAGGGATCGCCGGCCAAGCAGGATATGCGGCTCGATCCCGATGAACCGCATAATGTGGCGCGCATGGCGGCAGAGATGAAGCTGCGCTACGCAGTGATTACGAGCGTCAACCGCGACGATTTGCCCGATGGCGGCTCGCGTCACTTCGCCGAAACGGTGCGCCACGTGCGCCGTGCGCTTCCGGAAGCGCGCGTGGAAGTGCTCACACCCGATTTTTGCGGCGAGCTGGATGCCGTGGCGCGGGTGCTCGATTCGGGACCGCACGTGTTCAACCACAACATGGAAACGATTGCACGGCTCTATCCTCGCGTGCGCCCGCAGGCGGATTACGGCCAGTCGCTGCGGGTGCTCGCTTTCGCGCGCAAACACCGTCCGGACGTGATGACGAAATCCGGTTTCATGGTCGGGCTGGGCGAAGGCGCCGGGGAAGTGGACACCCTGCTGCGCGATTTGCGTGCGGCGCATGTTGACGTCGCCACCATCGGCCAGTATCTCCAGCCCACACGGCACAATCTGCCTGTGACCGAGTACGTCGCGCCGGCCCAATTCGATGCCTATCGCGACTATGGGTTGGCTATCGGCTTCCGCATGGTGTTCAGCGGACCGCTCGTGCGAAGTTCTTATATGGCCGATCATATCGACGGCCAGGCGCAGCGGGCAGTGCTTTGAATCGCCGCCTGACGCGCTATGTGCTCGCCGCGCTGAGCGCGGTGCTGCTGATCCTCGCCTTTCCACGCTTCGATCTCGTATGGCTGGCCCCGGTGGCGCTCGCGCCGCTGCTGATTGCCACCGGTTTCGAGCCGCGCCCCGCGCAACGGTTTCTGCTGGGATATGTTTGCGGCGTGATCTACTGGTTCGGTGTCTGTTACTGGATTCAGTCGACTTTGGCGCTCTACGCGGGCGTCGGCGTGGCCGGATCGTGGGCTTTGTTCACGCTGTTCTGCCTGGCGAAGGCGATCCATCTGGGTGTTTTCGCGCTGGTAGCGGCCCTCGCCATGCGAACCGCCTGGGCCATCCCGGGAGTTGCGGCCCTGTGGGTGGCCATCGAAGTGACGCACGGCTCCCTGGGCTTTGCCTGGCTCACGCTCGGCAACGCGGGGATCGATATGAGCGTGCCCATGCGGCTCGCGCCAATCACAGGTGTCTATGGGCTTTCGTTCGTGTTCGCCATGCTCTCTGCGGCTCTGGCCCAGGCATTTTTCCACCGGCCGCGACTGCATTTGGCCTGGCTGGCGCCGTTGCCGTTGCTGATCCTGTTGCCGCACCTTCCCGATTTCCGGCGCGGCGAGCAGGTAGCCGTCCTGGTGCAGCCCAACATCTCCGATACCGTGCAATGGACGCCGCAGAGCCTGCGCACCATGGAACGCCGCACGGCCTATCTTTCGATGAGCGCGGTGCTGGCCGACAAGTCGCAGCGGCCGCGGCTGCTGGTCTGGCCGGAAGTCCCGGCCCCGCTTTACGCCGATGATCCGGAGTATCTGCAACTGGCCGCGAATCTCGCGCGCGTCACGCGGACGTATTTTCTCGGCGGGGTGGTGGCGCACCGCGCGGATGGCGCCAACCTCAACTCAGCGCTGCTGGTCGCGCCATCCGGCGAAGTCGTCAGCCGCTACGACAAGGTGCACCTGGTGCCGTTCGGCGAGTTCGTTCCCTGGCCGTTCAGCGCGATTGTCAAGAAGATCTCAACCGAAGCCGGCGACTTCGTGCCGGGCAGCCGGATCGTGGTGATGCCGCTCGATGGCCACCGCTTCAGCACATTCATCTGCTATGAATCGGTGTTCCCGGATTTCGTGCGGCAGTTTGCGGCCAACGGCGCCGAACTGCTGGTCAACATCTCAAACGATAGCTGGTACGGCACCACCGCCGCGCGGCAGCAGCATTTGAAGATCGTGCGCATGCGCGCGGCCGAAAACCGGCGTTGGCTGCTGCGCTCAACCAACGACGGCATCACCGGCACCATCGATCCCGCCGGCCGCCTCCTCGGCACTTTGCCCAACTACATCGAATCCGCCTCGCAATCCGGCTTTTCGTACATCAAGGAGACGACTTTCTACACCCGGCATGGCAACTGGTTCCCGTGGGTCTGCGCCGTGCTTGGTGCGGGGATCGTAGCTTTTGGTTTGTGGAAGCGGAGCTGATCCTAGTGCCGCTCCGCGCGCGTCCACGCTTCTAGAAAATCCTTGCCCGTGTAGCGGATGGTACGGGCGTCGATGACTTCCGCGCCAGGGCGAAGATTCGCGTCGGCGCCCAGCGCGTTGCGGGTGGTGTATTCGATCTGAATGGACACCGGCCCTTCGATTTTGTACGGCTTGATCCCGCCGATTTTCTGCATGGCACGCTGCGCGCGCTCCCGAATCAGCGCCCGGGCCGCCTCTGCCGAAAGCGTCTGACAGGCGTAGTTCGAGAAGCCCTCCTTCACCACTGCCAGCTCGGCTTCCGGCACAATGGCGTGCAAGTCATCGGCGGCCGCCTGGTCGCCCGACAAGAAAATCACGGGCGTGTCAAAAGCTCCCGCCAGCGCGGCGCGGGTTTCGATTTCTCCCACCGGCTTGCCGTTCAGGAGCATGGTCTGAATGCCGAGCGAGCTGTAGCTGTGCGCCATGATGCCACCTTTGCGGTCGGCGCGGGCATGCTGCCCCACGAAGCCGATGGCGGCATAGCGGCGTTCGAGTGTCATGGTCACACCGAGATCGCCGATGATCAGCTTCGACCGCGGATGTATCGTCAGCGCGGAAAGCGTCTGGCTGCCGTCGTGGCCGTCCCAGACGATCACGTCGTCAGCGCCCGCGGCGTATAACCCGTCCACCGCAGCGTTGATCTCGCCGGTGAGAAGCTGCCGCATTTCCGCGTCTTTGGGATCGGTCTGATCCTGCCGGCAGACTCCCGCCACGCCTTCCGCGTCAGTAACGAGAAACACCACCTTTCCCGACTGCGCGGAAAGCGCCGCAGCCAGCGCGCACGCGAGCACGCCGGCTCGGCCTAAACTTCGAGTTTCCATGGCTTGCGGTACTCGCGCTTCAGCATGTGGCGAGCTTCAAGCTGCTCCGTGGTTTCGTGCTGCGCGTCCCAATCCAGACGCAGCTTGCTACGGTATGCCATGTTGCCCAAAATCGCGGTTGTGGTCGAGTGAAGGCCGATCTCGATATCGCTCGTGGGGTGCTTTCGAGTTTTGATGCACTCCAGGAAGTTGCGCCAGTGCTCCAGCAGCGGCTCGCCCTCGGCTCGCATGCTCTGGGCTTCGATCTGGGAGCCCTTCTCCGGTACCAGCTCAAATCCAGCGCGATCCACGAAGAGCGTGGCCTCTGTGCCATGAAACAAAATGCCATAACCGTGTTTGAACATGGATTGCGCGTTGCATTCGCGATCTTCATAAGTCGCAACCATGCCGTACGGATACTCGTAGGTCACTTGCAGCGTGTCCGGCGTCTCGCGGTCGTCCTGTAAATAGAATTTCCCGCCCAGCCCGGTGATCGCCTTCGGCTCGGTTTCGGCGAAGGCCATTTGCACGATATCGAGAAGGTGAATGCCCCAGTCGGTCATCATGCCGCCCGCGTAATCCCAGAACCAGCGGAAGCGGGAGTATTCCCGGGGGTGCACGCCGAAGCGGTTGCTGTTGAAAGGGCGCATGGGAGCGGGACCCAGCCACATGTTCCAATCGAGGCCCGGAGGCGGATCGCTGTCCGGCGGATTGCCGATGCCTTCCTGCGACTGATGGCCGTAATTCCACGTGCGTACAAATGTGACCTTCCCCAGCTTGCCGCTGGTCACGATCTCGACCGCTTTCTGGAAATGAACGCCCGACCGCTGCCAGGTGCCCACCTGCACGACACGATCGTATTTGCGCGCCGCCTGCACCATCTTGCGGCCTTCGTCAATCGCGACGCAGATGGGCTTCTCGACGTAGACGTCTTTGCCGTTCTTGCAGGCCTCCACCGTCATGTATGCGTGCCAGTGGTCCGGCGTCGAAATGTTCACGGCGTCGATGGACTTATCGGCCAGCACGTCGCGAAAATCGGTAACCCCTTTGGCTTTGGGACGCGCATCGGGCGTGCCGTCGCCTCCGCGGCCGCTCGCGGCGATGGCCTTTTCCAGATTGGGCTGGTAGACATCGCACACCACCGGCACTTCCACGTTCGGCAGTTTCAGCGCGGTCTCCAGGCTATCGGTGCCCATGCGTCCCGTGCCGATGAACGCCACGCGAATGCGGTCGTTCGCTCCGCGCACGTTGCCCGTGAAAATGGAGGTTGTCAATGCCGCGCCCGCGGCTTTCAGAAACTCTCGGCGATCGCTCATGGTTATCCTTTCACCACGATATTGACCAGCTTGTCGGGCACCACAATGATCTTCATGACTTGCCTGCCGTTCACGAACTGCTGAACTCTGGGCTCGTCCAGCGCACGCTGCCGTAGCGCTTCCTCGGCCGTTCCGAACGGAGCGGAAAGGTGCGCACGAAGCTTCCCGTTCACCTGAACCACGATCTGCGCCTGATCCTCCTGCGCCAGTACGGCATCGAAACCCGGCCAGGCCTGCTTGAGCACCGGCCCGTTCCTGCCCTGTTCTTCCCATAGTTCTTGCGCCAGGTAAGGAGCAAATGGCCCGAGCACCAATGTCAGCTTTTCCAGCACTTCCGCCAGTGCGCCGCCGGAAAGCTGCGCCTCCTCGGCATACAGCACGTTCACCAGTTCCATGACGGCCGCGATCGAGGTGTTGAAGTGCCAGCGTGATTCGAAATCCTCCGTAATCTTCTGGATCGTCTGGTGCAGCTTGCGCAGCACGCGTTTGTCCGCGTCGCTTGATGTGCCGTTTCCCTCGCGAGCGCGCTCGACATTGCGCGTGACGAAGCGATAAATGCGGCCGAGAAAGCGATAGATGCCCTCGACGCCTGCTTCCGTCCAGTCCATCTCCTTCTCGGGTGGAACCGCGAACAGCACGAACATGCGCGCGGTGTCGGCCCCGTATCGTTCGGCCACGGCGTCGCCGCCCACCACGTTGCCCCTGGACTTCGACATCTTCGAGCCCTCGGCAATCACCATGCCCTGCGTGAACAGGCGGAGCGTCGGCTCGTTGTTCTTGATCAGGCCCAGATCCCGCATGAACTTGGTGAAGAAGCGCGAATAGATCAGGTGCAGGATGGCGTGCTCCACGCCGCCGATGTACTGGTCGATCGGAAACCAGTAGGCAATCTTGTTTGAATCGTAGGGCGCGCGATCGTTCTTCGGATCGCAATAGCGGTAGAAGTACCACGAGGAATCGACGAACGTGTCCATCGTGTCGGTCTCGCGCCGCGCCTCGCCGCCGCACTTGGGGCAGGTCACGTTGACGAACTCCGGCACTTCTTCGAGCGGTGACCGGCCCGTACCGGTGATCTCCACGTTCAGCGGCAGCAGCACCGGCAGATCGCTTTCCGGAACCGGAACAACTCCGCACTTCGGGCAATGAATTACCGGAATCGGCGTGCCCCAGTATCGCTGCCGCGAAACGCCCCAGTCCTTGATCCGGTAGGTCACGGCGGCCGTACCGAAACCCAGCTTTTCGGCCTTCTCCGACATGCGCCGGCGGGCCTCATAGCTTCTCAGCCCGGAGTATTCGCCGGAGTTCTCAACGACGCCATCGTCCGGGAAAGCTTCCTTCATGGTCGCGGAATCGGCCAGCGCACCAGCCTCCGGCCGAATCACCGGCCGCACCGGAATGCCGTATTTGGTGCAGAACTCGAAATCGCGCTGATCATGAGCCGGAACCGCCATGATGGCTCCAGTGCCGTAGGTCATGAGCACAAAGTTCGCGACCCACACGGGCACGCGCTCGCCGCTGTAAGGATTCAGGGCATAGTGTCCTGTGAAGAACCCTTCTTTCTCGATGTCTCCCGGATCCTTATTCGCGCGGGTGTCAATCATGGCCTTGGCCCGCGCGCGGCCCGCCCCATCGACCATCTTCTCTACCAGCGGATGCTCCGGCGCCAGGATCACGCACGTTGCGCCGTAGATCGTATCCACGCGCGTGGTGAAGACGCGGATCGGCCCGAACTCGGAGCCGAAATCAATTTCCGCGCCCTCAGAGCGGCCAATCCAGTTGCGCTGCATGGTAAGCACGCGCTCCGGCCAGTTGCCCTCGAGCTGCGCCATGTCCGCCAGCAGTTCATCGACATATTTCGTGATCCTGAAGAACCACTGCTCCAGCGCGCGCTGCTCCACCGGCGTGGTTTCGTGCCGCCAGCAGCAGCCATCCACCACCTGTTCGTTCGCGAGCACCGTCGCGCACTTGGGACACCAGTTCACCAGCGCCTTCTTGCGATAGGCGATGCCGCGCTCCAGCATGCGCAGGAAGAACCACTGGTTCCAGCGGTAATAGTCGGGCTCGCAAGTGGTGACCTCGCGGCTCCAGTCGTAGCTGAACTGGAAGCGGCGGTGCGTGGCCTTCATCTTGGCGATATTAGCCAGCGTCCACGCACGCGGCGGCTGCTTGTTGGCTATGGCCGCGTTTTCCGCCGGTAGCCCGAAGGCGTCCCAGCCCATGGGATGCAGCACGTTGTACCCGCGCATCCACTTGTAGCGCGCCAGCGCGTCGCCGATCGTGTAAATGCGAACGTGGCCGATGTGCAGCGCTCCGGAAGGATACGGCAGCATCTCCAGCACGTAACACTTCGGACGGGCGGAGTTCTCCTCCGCGCGGTACAGGTCCTCCCCCGCCCACCGCTCGAACCACTTCATTTCGATCCGTTTGTGATCGTATTGCTTTTCCGGCATTTTTCTGGGCTGATTTACCGATGGTAACGAACTGGCGGTTGTAGAATCAAACCATGGGCGCGAAGACGCTGATGAGCGTCGAGGAATTCGACCGGCTGGCAGAACCGGACGAGCTGAGCTACGAGCTCGACGAGGGAGAGCTGGTCGTCATGACGAAACCGCGGCCGCTGCACAACCGGATTGTCATCAGCCTGACGTTTGAGTTGCAGGCTTTTGTGAAATCGAACCCCGTGGGCGAAGTCTTCAATTCCGATAATTTCTACGTTCTCAGCCCCAACACCAAGCGCGCACCCGACGTCTCGTTTCTTCGCGCTGAGCGAGCCAAGCAGATCGATCCCAACGCCGACATTCCCGGCGCTCCGGACCTGGCCGTCGAAGTGCTCTTGCCCAACGACACCGTTTCCGCCATGCGCCGCAAAATCCGCCAGTACTTCGCCGCGGGCGCGCAAATTGTTTGGGTCGTCTACCCGGAGACGCGCGAGGTGGAAGTCTGGCGCGAACCCGCTCGAGCCCAGATCATTCTTCAGGAAACAGACCTTTTGGACGCCCCTGAACTCCTGCCCGGTTTCTCTCTCCGCATCGGCACCCTCTTCGGCTGAGCCAGTTTCTTCAGCATCTCCACGTTCCGGCGGTCGTCGCCCTCGTCTTCTACCGGCGTCTCCAGAATGAATGCTTTATCTCGCAGCTTGGCGTGCATGAGGATGCGGCGAAAGCCTTCGGCCCCGATGTGGCCCTCCCCGATACTCGCGTGTCTGTCCATGTGCGAACCGAGCGGCATTTTGGAATCGTTCGCATGAATCACCCGGACATTCTCCAGCCCCACAGTCCCGTCCGCCTCACCAACCGCTTTCTCCAGCCCCGCTTCTGTCGCGATGTCGAATCCCGCCGCGAGCAGATGGCAGGTGTCCAGGCAGTAACCGATCCGGAGGTCGGTCTCGCGCGCCGCCAGTTCGCGGATCAGGCGCAGTTCCTCCAGCCGGCAACCAATGTGAAATCCGCAGCCGGCGGTGTTCTCGATCAGCACCGTGACGCCCGACGTTGCCTGACACTCCGCAGCCTCCGCTATCCCCAGCACGAATGCCGCAATCGCCTGTTCCAGCGGCTGATCCTTGTAGCTTCCCGGATGCGTGATCAGATACTCGGCGCCAATCGCCGTGGCCCGATCGAGCTCCCCGCGAAAACCATCAATGGATTTCGCGCGAATCACCGGATCGAGCGAGGCCAGATTGATCAGGTAGTTTGCGTGAATCGCCAGCGGCTGCAGATCCAGGCGCTCGCGAGCGCGGCGGAAGGCCGTGATCTCATCCTTGCGAGGCAAAGAAGCGCGCCACATCCGCGGGCTCGCCGAGAAAATCTGGAACGTGTTCGCGCCCAGCTCGGCCGCCTTCAGTGCGGATTTTTCGAGCGATCCGGCAATCGAGGTGTGAATCCCGATGCGCAAGAAACCGAGTCACTCCCACTCAATCGTTGCCGGCGGTTTGTGGGTGAGATCGTAGAAGACACCGCAGATGCCTTCTACTTCCAGAAGCGCCTGCGCCATCAAACGCAGCAGCGGCTCATCCATCGCTACCGATTGCGCCGTCATCCCGTCCACCGAGTCGATGGGCCGCAGCACTACCGCGTCCGGCTGCGCAGCCGAGCCCATCGGAATCAGCACGACCGGAAACTGCCAGACGCGCCGGTCAAAGCCGCTCGCGTGCGAAAGCCGCCGCACAATGGCATCAGCCGAACGCAGCCGCGCCAGCCGTTCCACAGACAGCGTGCTCACCCACACACGCATCTCGCTCAATGGAATTCGGCTCGCCACTCGCGCCACCACCCGGTTCACGCCGCGTACGCGATTGATCAGCTCCGTGGCTTCGTTTTGCAAAATGCCGTCACACGCCGGAAAACGGTCCAATGCCAGAACCGGCGCGTAGCTTCGCTCATCACCCTGCACGCCCACAGAGCGCACCGGAATCAGGTACCCGTCCGGCGTTTTCGAAACCGGCTCGCTGCATTCCGCGCACAAGCACCGGATCGCCAGGCCCGGCCCTGGAAACGGATGCCGCTGCAACACGTCTTCCGAAATCCCCAGCTCGCACCCGATCTCGCGAACCTCATCCTTGTAGTACGCGCTGAGCGGCTCCACAATCCGCTGGGCGGCGATCAACTGCTGAATGCCGGCCACCCGGTTATGGTGCGTCTTGATAACGGACGCCTTCTCCGTTCCGCCGGATTCGATAGTGTCGGGGTAAATCGTTCCCTGCCCCAGAATCCAATGCCCGTCCAGCAGATGATGCGAAGCAATCACCCTCTCCTGCACGCGCACAAACTCCTCGCCGATGATCTGCCGCTTTTGTTCCGGGTCGCGCACCAGAGCGAGCGGCGCCAGGAACTGCTGTTCCACGTGCTCAATCGCCACCGTGCCCGCGCCCAGGAGGTCGAACATGCGCCGGACAGACTCGGTTTCTCCCTCGCGCATCAGCCCGGTATCCACGTAAATGCCGCGCACACGATCCGGGCCCAGCGCGCGCAGGCACAGCGTAAACGCCACGGTCGAATCCACGCCGCCGCTGACGAAGAAGAACACGTTGCGATCGCCTGCGGTCCTCCGGATGTCTTCTTCAATCAGTGCTACCCGGTGCCGCGGATCCCAATCCTTCACGCAGCCGCAAACGTCGAAGAGAAACCGCGCGAGGATCTGCTTGCCTTCGGTCGTGTGCACTACTTCAGGATGGAACTGCACCGCGTACAGCGAGCGATCCGGCGCCGCCATCGCGGCTATGGCGCAGGTTGAGGTCGCCGCGAGATTCGAGAATCCCGCCGGAACCGCCGTCACCAGATCCCGATGGCTCATCCAGACCTGCTGGCGTTCCGGCAGCCCGGTGAACAGCGCCGTCTTCGGCCCGCCGTCCAGCTCGAGCGTCGCCAGGCCGTACTCGCCTTTCACGCCTTTCTGGACCACCCCGCCCAACAGGTGCGCCATCAACTGCTGCCCATAGCAGATGCCCAACACCGCTTGGCGCCCTTGGAAGATTTCCGGATCAACCGTCGGACTGCCCGCGTCATACACGCTGGAAGGCCCGCCCGATATAATCAGGCCTCTGCGTCCCGCCAGTTGCGCCGCTGGCGTCTCGCTAGGCCGCACTTCCGCGTATACGCCCAGATCGCGCACCTTCCGCGCAATCAGGTGGCAGTACTGCCCGCCTGCGTCCAGCACCGTAATTTGGGGAACTCGGATGGCCGGTGGCGCCTCGCTGTACACGAATCCTTTATTTCACCATGCGCTGCGCCAGTATCTTGCGCGAGGTGTCCAACAGCGCCTTGGCCTTCGGCATCGCCTCCACCGCCTTCTCCACCATCGGGTCCGTCTCGATCGCAATCCGCCGGCTGTCGTCGATGCTGAACGCGGTGATGTACATCTCGCGCTGGAGGTACGTCTTGATCCAGTCGTGATCCAGCGTGAATTCGGCTTCGGTGAACTTGAAGCCTTGTTTCAGCAGGAAATCGTGAAATTGGTTCAGGATGATCTCGTCGGGCACCCATCCCTTGGGCAGCTTCGCTTCTTTATCGCCAAAATACTGCTTCACAAAGTTAAAGAACTCGTACTTGCGAACCAGGTCGGTCTGGAATTGGTCCCACTTGGGCACGAAATGCTCATCCGGCGCGATGCCTCCGCCGCCATACACCGTCCGGCCCCCGTCCGTCATCTTCACGTCCTGCGGATTCCGTGTGGCCGTGTCTTTTTGATAGTAGTAATCGAAGAACGACTCGTTGCTGTAGTCGCGCTGGATCAGCCGGCCGCTCGGCGTGTAGTATTTCGCCGTGGTCAGCGCGAGGCCCGAATTTTCCGAAAGCGGATATACGGTCTGCACCAGCCCTTTGCCGAACGTGTTGTCGCCCAGAATCCAGGCGCGGTCATGATCCTGCAAAGCGCCCGACACAATCTCCGCCGCCGAGGCCGAATAGCGGTTCACCAGCACCACAATCGGATAGTCATGCCCGTTATTGCCATGCCGCGCCGTGTAGATCTTCTCCGGCGATGACCGGCCGCGATGCGAAACGATGGTCTGACCTTTTTGCAGGAAGTGGTCGGCCACCGCCACACCCTCGTTCAGCAGCCCGCCGGGGTTCTCCCGCAGATCGAGCACCAGGCCCTTGATATTGTTCTCGCCCAGTTTATGCAGCGCGTCGTCCAGTTCCTTGCTGGTGTTCTCGTTGAACTGCTCGATATCCACATAGGCGATGCCCGGCTTCACCCACATGCCGTCCTGCACGCTCTTGCGCGAGATTTCGTCGCGGATCACATTGAACGTGATCGGTTTGTCCACCCCATCGCGCATCACCACGATCTGCACCGGCGTGCCCCGCGGGCCTTTCAGCATATCGGCCACTTCGGTGGTCGAAAGATTATCGGTCTTCTTGTCGTTGACCTCGATAATCACATCCCCCGGCCGGATGCCCGCTTTATAGGCGGGAGAGCCGTTAAACGGCGCCAGGACGATCGTCTTGCCGTTGCGCGGCTGCACCGTCATCCCCACGCCGAAGTAATGCCCCTTCTGGTCCTCGCGCAGGATTTCGAAATCATGCGGATCGAAGAAATTCGAGTGCGGGTCCAGCGTCCGCAGCATCCCCGGAATGGCGCCCTTGTAAATCGCCTTGTCGGGATCCACCGGATCGGCGAAATTCGCCTCCACCAGCGCATAGACCTTGGTGAAGGTCCGTTCACTTGTGCGAATGCTGTCTTCATCGGAAGCGGCCGACGCCACCTCCACGCGGGGGCCATAAACGCCACCCAAAACCGCGAATAACGCGATGGTGGATAAGGAAAAAAGAAACGAACGCCTCGGCTGGGCCATTCTGTAGAACCGTCCTTAGCTTCAGTATAGCGTGGCAGGGCGCACCAGCGCCCCCTGTTTCAATGACGTAACCCGGGCTTTAATGGTATGCAACAATTTCCTTTGATGGAGCCGGGAACAGCCGCGCTGATCGACCCCTCCCCCGCTAAACTGCCCAAACGTATTCGTCTTGAAGGCCGATTCGTTACCGTAGAGCCCCTCGACCCGGCCCGCCACGCCCAGTCCCTCTACCAGGCCAGCCACGGCGATCGCCAAGAGGACCTATGGCGGTATCTTTGGGACGGCCCTTATCCAAACCGCGAGGCCTTCGAAGCCGCCGTAAGGCAAAAAGCCGCTTCCCAGGATCCGTTGAGCTTTGCCATTGTGGACCCGCGGTCCGTTTTGGCCGTCGGTCACGCCGCGTATCTGCGCATCACACCCGAGCATCGCGTCATCGAAATCGGCAGTATCCTGTTCACGCCGGCCCTTCAAAAAACCGCCGGCGCTACCGAAGCCATGTACCTGATGGCCCGCCACGCCTTCGAGGATCTCGGTTACCGCCGCTATGAATGGAAGTGCGACTCGCTCAACGCCCCCTCCCGCCGCGCCGCCCTGCGCCTCGGCTTCCGGTTCGAAGGCATTTTCCGCCAGCACATGATTATCAAGGGCCGTAATCGCGATACCGCCTGGTTTTCCATACTCGATTCCGAATGGCCCGCGCGCAAAGCCAATTTCGAGCAATGGCTCGATCCCGCCAACTTCGACGCCAACGGAAACCAGAAGGAATCGCTCTCGCGCCTGAACGGCCAGGCCTCGTAAATAGCCATGTGCAGCGCGGCCATTGCGCTCCGTCCAGCCTGCCCGCAGGACTTCGATTACTGCGCCAAGCTCTACTTCGCCGGCATGGCGCAAATCATCCGCCAACTGAACCTCGACATTCGCCGCCAGGCCGCCAGTTTCCAGAAGCAATGGGAGCCGGCGCAGGTGCAGGTAATTACCTTGCAGGGCGCGGACGTCGGCTGGCTGCAAATCGCGCAAACCGGCGACTCACTATTCCTATCGCAGCTCTTTGTGGATACGCCTTTTCAGCGCCAGGGCGTCGGCACCGAAGTGATGCGGCAGTTGATCCGCGACGCCTCCGCCGCCGGCCACGCCGTCACGCTTGCCGTGGCCAAGATCAATCCCGCACTCGAGCTTTATCAAAGGCTGGGCTTCAAGATCACCCACGAGGACGATCTCAAGTTCTACATGCGACGTGAACCCTGAGCCCCGCTCTTGATCCCTACAACGGGATATTCCCGTGCTTCTTCCGCGGCATCGTGTCTACTTTGTTCTCGAGCATGCGCAGCGCGCGGATCACCCGCGGCCGCGTCTCGTGCGGCTCGATCACGTCGTCGATATACCCACGCTCCGCCGCGATGAACGGGCTGGCAAAACGCTCGCGGAATTCCTGCACCTTCGCCTGCCGCAGCGCGTCGCCATCCGCCGCGAGCTCGCGCCGGTACACGATGTTCACCGCGCCCTCCGGCCCCATCACCGCAATCTCCGCCGTCGGCCACGCAAAATTGATATCCGTCCGGATGTGTTTCGACCCCATCACGCAATACGCCCCGCCGTAAGCCTTGCGCGTGATCACCGTGACCTTCGGCACCGTTGCCTCAGCATACGCAAACAGCAGTTTCGCCCCATGCCGGATAATCCCGCCGAACTCCTGCTCCGTCCCCGGCAAAAAGCCCGGCACATCTTCGAACGTCAGAATCGGAATATTGAACGCATCGCAGAACCGCACAAATCGCGCGCCCTTCACCGACGAATTGATGTCCAGACACCCCGCCAGATACGCCGGCTGATTCGCCACGATCCCCACCGATCTCCCGTCCAGCCGCGCGAACCCGATCACCAGGTTCTGCGCGAAGTGTTCATGCACTTCGAAGAAATTGCCGTCATCCAC